>JAFZSD010000023.1 GCA_017619535.1 Oscillospiraceae bacterium
ATTGACATTTTACGGCAGCGGTCGTATAATTTGCTTAAAATTATTTAAGCATTATCTCTTTTCCTGTATTGTTCTGAGAGGAGGTCGTTTTATGGACCTGTTTGAGAAATGCCGTAATTACACGATCGCAAACGAGTACCGCGCAAAAGGGATCTACCCCTATTTCCACGCTCTTGAATCGAGGCAGGACGTCGAGGTCATAATGGAGGGCAAGCGCCGCATAATGCTCGGCTCCAACAACTATCTCGGACTGACTACGTGCCCCGAGGTCATAGAGGCCGGAATACGCGCCCTTGAAAAGTACGGAACGGGCTGTTCCGGCTCCCGGTTCCTGAACGGCACTTTGGAGATGCATCTCGAACTCGAATCCGAACTCGCCAGATTCCTGAACCGTGAAAGCGTCGTAACGTTCTCCACGGGCTTCCAGTCCAACCTCGGCATAATCAGCGCGCTGGTCGGACGCATGGACTACGTGGTATGCGACCGCGAGAACCATGCCAGTATATACGACGGCTGCAAGCTCAGCTACGGCAAGATGCTCCGCTACCGTCACGCCGACATGGATGATCTCGAACAGAAACTGGCTTCGATCCCGCCCGAGCACGGCATCCTCATCGTCACCGACGGCGTGTTCAGCATGGCCGGAGACATAGCCAAGCTTCCGAAGATCGTCGAACTTGCCAAGAAGTACGGCGCGCGCGTCATGGTCGACGACGCCCATGGTTTCGGAGTCATCGGCGAAGGCGGACGCGGTACGGCGAACTACTACGGACTCGAAGACGAAGTTGACGTCATTATGAGCACTTTCAGCAAATCGCTTGCCAGCCTCGGCGGCTTTATGGCCGCAAAGGAGGAGATCGTCGATTTCGTGCGCCACAACTCGAGACCGTTCATTTTCTCCGCCTCCATCCCGCCCGCAAGCTGCGCCGTCGCTCTCGCCGCGCTGAAACATCTGGAAGCCAATCCGGATCTGCCCAAGCGTCTTATCTCTCTGGCAAACTATGCGCGCGCGGGGCTCAAGGCCCGCGGCCTCCACGTCGGCGACGCGGAAACGCCGATAGTTCCGATCTATACATATCAGCCGGAGGAGACTCTTATCAAGGCGAAAGAGCTCTATGAAGCGGGCGTCTACGTGAATCCCGTGCTGCCGCCGGCCGCGGCTCCGAACGAGTGCCTGCTCCGCAGCAGCTACATGGCCACACATACCGAGCCCCTGCTCGATGAAGCGATGGACATCATCCGTGACGTCCTTATAGGCAAGCCGTGAGCAGGATCGCGGTAGTCACCGGGGGCAGCAGCGGCATCGGCCTCTGTACGGCGCGGGCGCTCCGCGACGCCGGATGCGCCGTCTATGAACTGAGCCGCCGCGACAGCTCCGAGGACGGGATCATACATATCCGCGCCGACGTTACGGATGAAGATTCGGTAAAAACCGCGATATCCGGGATCGAGAAGGCCGAAGGACGGATAGACATACTCGTCAACAACGCGGGTTTCGGCATCTCCGGGGCCGCCGAGTTCACCGATCCCTCCGACGCCCGGGCTCAGATGGACGTCAACCTGTTCGGCATGGATACCGTCACGCGGGCGGTCATACCCGTCATGCGGAAAAACGGCGGAGGCCGGATCGTCTGTATAAGCTCCATAGCCGCAATAGTGCCTATACCTTTCCAGCTCTGGTACTCCGTATCCAAGGCCGCGATAAACGCCTACGTTTCCGCGCTTTCCGGAGAACTCAGACCTTTCGGTATCACCGTATGCGCCGTTATGCCGGGCGATATAAAGACCGGATTCACCGGCGCCCGCAGAAAAGCCGACGCCGGGGACGAGATCTACAGCGGCCGAATCGAACGGTCCGTCGCAGTGATGGAACACGACGAGCAGAACGGAATGAGGCCGGAGACTGCAGCAGCCGTGATACGGCGCGTCGCGCTCAAACGGCGCGTCAAGCCGTTCTACAGCATCGGTCTGCAGTACAAGGCCGTGGCTTTCCTCGTAAGGATCCTCCCCTGCGGTCTGGTGAACCGCCTGGTCGGTATGATATACGCAAAATAACAGATCACTGCCATATAGATTCCGCCGCGTCTTTCGACGCGGCGGTCTTGTTATATGTCCCTTTCATTCCCTGCTGCCGTATATCTGCTCAAGGTAGGATGCGAATTCCGCTACCAGAGGATTCTCCTGGTCCTCGTGCCAGAAGCACTGCAGTTCCTCCATCTGTCCGATGGGATAACAGGTAAGATCGCTGCGCATGCTTATCCTGCTGAGCATGGTCGAAACAAACACGCCCTGGCCCAGTTCCGTAGCCATATATGCCGACTCGATATTCGGCGCTATTATGATCTCCGAAGGAGTGAAGCCTAGCTGTCGGCACTGCCGTCTCGCCCGGGCGCGGCTCTCCGTAAGGGATTCGTGGCTCGTGGCGGCCTTTATGAAAGGCTCGTTTTTGTAGGCGGGTATCCCCTCTCCCTCTATGTCTTTCGGATAATCCTTGGATACGAGGAGCACGAGCGGAGACTCGAGCACCTTGAGCTTCTTGATCCCGGCGCCTTTCGGCGCGAACTCAGCGTAAGTGATGATAAGATCGAGATCGCGTGAAAAGAAACGCTCTATGAGTTCGAACTGCGGATGTTTCTCCCCGACGAAGTGTATCCCCTCGTGGCTCTCTTTCAGCCTTTTAAGCGCGTCGCCGATGCCGCTGGATATCTCGAGCATCTCCAGATACCCGAACCGGAAGGAGTTGTAGAGGCGGTCGTAATACTGGCTCATCTCTTCAGTAACAGCGCCGAAACGTTCGCTGGCCTCGGAGAAAAAGGCATAGTACGCCTCTCCTGCCCGCGTCAGTGTCACATAGTGGTGCGTTCTGAGGAACAGCTTGAATCCAAGATCCTCTTCAAGCTTCATTATATATTTGCTCACCGACTGCTGCGTCATATACATCTGCCGCGCCGTCTCAGTGAAACTGAGCGTCTCTGCAAGCGACAGAAAGCAGCGGATCATCGTCTCGTTCAGCAAAGCGTCCGCACCTCCGGGAAAGTAGTTCCGTTACAATTATAATTATATATGGTAACAACCGGATATACAATACCGCCGTGAAAAACCGCCCCGCTGAATACTCAGCGGGGCGGCTCAGATGTTTGACTGTACTGCGTCTTATCAGGCAGTCTCCATGGCTTTGCGGACTTCCTTCTTTGTGGCTTCGCGTTCAGCGATCTCGATCTCAGAGGGTCTGAAGATCAGGCTGAAGACCACGGTGCAGACGGCCGCGACGACCACTGCAATATAGGTCTCGGAAACCGCGAAGTTACCGAACTTGAGCGGATAGGAGCCGGTGGCCAGCTTGATGGCGACCCAGGCGACGGCCGCGACCGCCGTGCAGATCATGCCCCAGATAGCGCCCTTGCTGCTGGCATACTTCCAGTAGATACCGAAGAGCACCACAACGAAGAGTGCGCCGCGCAGCGAGTATGCTGCGTAGACCAGCTCGAG
>JAFZSD010000024.1 GCA_017619535.1 Oscillospiraceae bacterium
ACCCTGACGGCTCCGTCAAGGGTGAGAACGCCGGCTGATGCCGTCGTATCCGCCTCTCCACCCCCTCTCCCCTCTTTTAAACGAAAAAACGGGCTCCGAAGAGCCCGTTTTTTGTATTCTGTTTTCTCAGCCGATAGCGGTGAGGCCGCCGTCGGGATAGAGAAGGTTGCCGGTGAGGAAGTCAGACGCCGGAGCGGCGAGGAAGAGAGCGGTGCCGACGCAGTCCTCAGGATCGGACATACGGCGGAGCGGCAGGTTGGCGCCCTGCTGCTTCAGGTACTCTTCGACGGTGATGCCGGCTTCCTTGGCTCTCATCTCGAAGACTTTGCCCATCATCGGGGTCTTCATGATGTTGGGGCCGAAAGCGTTGACGGTGATGCCGTAGGGGCCGAGCTCGGCGGCGAGGACCTTGGTCAGCATGTCCTCAGCGCCCTTGCTGGCGCAGTATGCGGCGTTGCCGGCGCCCTTGGTCGCGATCCTGCCGCGAACGGAAGAAACGTTGACGATCTTGCCGTAGCCGACTTCCTTCATATAGGGAGCGAAGTGCTTCGCAGTGATGAGGATGGAGGTGACGTTCGCGTTCATGACGTTGTTGAAGTCATCTACCGGGAAATCGAATACGGGGACCTTCTTGTTGATGCCCTGGGAGTTTACGAGGATGGTCACGGGGCCCATCTCCGCGTTGGCCTTCTCGGCGGTAGCCTTGACGGTCTCCTCGTCGGTAGCGTCGCAGACATAGTATCTGAAGTCCTTGCCGGTCTCTTCCTTGAGAGTCTTGACTGCGTTGGCAAGTCTTTCCTCGTTGCGGGAAGCGATGGCAACGTTAGCTCCCGCCTCGGCGTATGCCTTGGCGATCAGGATGCCGAGTCCGCCGGCGCCGCCGAATATGATGGCGTTCTTGCCGGTAAGATCAAACAGGTTCATAGTAATATCTCCTTTATTTGAAATTTATATTTACAGCATTTCAATGACTGTCGCCTGACCCATGCCGCCGGCGATGCAGAGAGTGGCGAGGCCGTACTTGAGGCCGCGCTTCTTCATCTCATGGACGAGGGTGACGATAATACGGCAGCCGGAGGAGCCGACAGGATGTCCGAGCGCTATCGCGCCGCCGTTTACGTTGATAATATCCATCTTGTCCTCCCAGCCGAGCTGCTTGATGCAGCCGAGGGACTGGGCGGCGAACGCCTCGTTCAGCTCGATGAGCTGGATGTCGTCGTCGGTGAGACCTGCGTTTGCGAGAGCCTTCGGAACGGCGCCCACAGGGCCGAGGCCCATGATACGCGGATCGTTGCCGGCCGTTCCCATGCCGATGATGCGGGCGATGGGCTTGAGGCCGAGTTCTTTTGCCTTCTCCTCGCTCATGAGGAGAACGGCGGAAGCTCCGTCGTTGCGGCCGGAGGAGGAAGCGGCGGTAACTGTGCCGGTAAGGGCGCTGTCGTTGAAAAGGCGGCCCTCTTCGTCGTGCTTGATGTTGAATACGGGCTTCAGCTTGGCCATCTTCTCGAGATCGGTGTCGCGTCTCGGGAATTCGTCCGTATCAAAGATGATGGGGGGCTTTTTACGGCCCTGCGGGACGGTCACGGGGACTATCTCGTCCTTGAAACGGCCGGAGTCGATGGCGGCTATCGCCTTCTGCTGGGATGCGTAGGAGAACCTGTCCTGCTCCTCGCGGGTTATATGGAGCTGCTCCGCTACGTTCTCAGCGGTGGCGCCCATGTTGTAGCTGCCGAACATGTCTTCAGGCTGGGATTTGAACTGTCCTTCGGTGAGCGCGTCGACGAACTGGGTCGTGCCGGTCCCGACGCCCCAGCGGGCGTTCCGTACATAGAATACAGCGTTGGACATGCTCTCAGTTCCTCCGGCGAGTACAACGTCGGCGAGCCCACACATTATCTGCATGGCGCCGTTGTGTACGGCGGTCATGCCGCTTGCGCACTGGCGCATCACGGTGTGAGCGGAAGCGGACGCGGGGATGCCGGCTTTGAGAGCGGCGACGCGGGCGATGTTGGGCTCGTCAGAAGTCTGACGGCACTGGCCGAGGATGACCTCCTCGATCTCTTTCGGGTCGATCCCGCTGCGGTCGATGCAGCCTTTGATGACCGCGCATGCCAGATCGAGTGCGCTCAGCGGTCTGAGCGCCCCGCCCATGTTGCCCACGGCGGTGCGGCATGCTTCAACGATTACTGCGTTTTTCATTTGTCTTCCTCCAAATTATACGCCGTTACGTCCTGAACGCGAAGGCGTTTTTGCAGCCCCGCCGAGAAACGGCGGGGCTACTTGTTCCATATTATTTCTTCTCGAGAATTATCTCGCCGAAGTTTACGCTGCCCGCTGTCTTGCACTTGAGCACCGCGGTCTTGCAGCCTTCCGCCTCGATCGTCACAGTGAAGGGCTTGTTCGTGGGAAGACCCTGTACCTCGAAATCGCCGAGGAAGTCGGTCTCGGTCTTGTACTCGCAGCCACACTCGTCGCTCTTGACGGTGACCTTTGCACCTTTGACGTCCTCGCCCTCAAATGTAACTTCACCGCAGATGAAGGGCTTCGGCAGATACATGTATTTGACGCTCGGATCAGCCTTGAATGCGGGCTGGAAGTCCTCCAGCTCGGCGGCGTGCTCGGCGGCGAACTTGGAGATCTCGCTCTCCGGGTCGTCGAGATCGCCGAAAATCAGAGCCTGGTTCGGGCAACACTCGGAGCAGCGGGTCTGTTTCTCGCCCGCGTCGAGCATATGGGCGCAGCCGTTGCACTTCTGTGCTATGCCGGCCTTCTCGTTCCACTGGATGCATCCGTAGGGGCAGGCCTGGAGCAGGGACTTGTCCGCGCTCTTTGCGGGGTCGAGGATGACGAGTCCGTCGGGACGGGTATAGAAGGCGTCCGGACGCTTTGCGACGCAGGTAGCGTTCTTGCAGTGCTGGCAGGGGATGGGGATATAGTCGACCTTGACCTTGTCGTCAGTGCCGTACTCTATCTCTCTGACCTTTATGAGATTCATGCCGTCGGCCGTGGCGGCGCCGTACTTGCCGTGATCATTGCCGATCCATTCGTCCTTGCAGGCGAGGAAGCAGCTGTAGCAGCCGTTGCAGCGGTCAACGTCTATGATAAAACCGTATCTAGCCATAATCTTATCTCCTTTCCGCTGAACTCAGCATTCCCATTTTCTGCACTCGATGAGGCAGGAGTTGGGGGCCATACCGGGGGCGTTCTGGGACAGCCAGCGCTTGTTGGTGAGGATGTTGACGCAGCCGCCGCGGTCGGTGGCGCCGGTCTCGGTGGTTATCGGGTCGTACTTGGCCGAGCAGCCGTAGGAGTGCATGACGCCAACGGGCACACGGTAGGTGACGTCGGCTGCGCAGAGTACGCTGCCGCGGTCGTTGTAGAGCTCGATGATATCGCCGGTCTTGATTCCGCGCTCCTTTGCATCCTTCGGGTTGATGCGGGCTACCCAGTAGGCATATCCGTCGATTATCATGCGGTGGCAGGGGATCTCGTCGATCCAGCTGGCATGAGTATCGTAGTGAGTGTGGAAGCTGAATCTCGGATGCGGGGAGATGATCTGGAGAGGATACTTCTTGTAGAGGTCGGTCTCGTGGCCTTCCCAGGACGGGATGTAGTGCGGCACGGGCGGACGCTCGGTATCCTCGGGAGAGAGCTCCTTCAGGCTGCGGGACGCGAACTCCAGCTTGCCGGAGTAGGTGCCGAGCTCCTTGGAATTCTCGGTGGGCTCCAAGGTGTTCATGTTGTTGACGGTCTTGACCTTCGGGTTCAGGTAGTCCTGAGTGTCGCAGTCGCGGCCTTCATAGTACCAGCGGAACGCCGGATGCTCTTCATAATCCTCGGGAACGGGGACGATGTAGTAGCCCTTG
>JAFZSD010000025.1 GCA_017619535.1 Oscillospiraceae bacterium
ACTCGGGCATGTGCGGCTCGATGCGCTTATAAACAAGATCCGCCGCGCCGCGCGCAATCATCGAGGCGTTCTCCGGCACGAAGCGATACCAGAAGCGGAACATATTGTCGTCAATGGAATAGATCGACTTCTTGGACGCCTTCTCACCGTAGGGCGTCTCTTTTTGCACGATGCCCAGCGCGACGAGGTTCTTGAGATAGATGGAGCAGACGTTCGTGTCCTCGCCGACCTTGCTGGAGATTTCTGACATACGCGAGGCGCCGGTGGCAATGGCGGTGATGATGGCCGTGTAGATCGCCGGCTCCCGGACCTCCTGCTTCATCAGATTGAGCGGCTCCTCGTAGAGGGGGGAGGTCGGATCAAGATAAGTCTTCTTGATATTCTCCTCAATGCTCAGCCGGTCGTCGATCTGAAGGAGGTACGACGGCGTACCGCCCACGATCCCGTAAGCCAGCGCCTTATCCTCGGAGGAGTAATTCTTGAGATACTGGCAGGTCTCCTCAAAGTCGAAGGGCAGCAGCTTGATCTGAGACGTTCTCCTGCCATAGAGCGGCGCCTTGTAGGAGAGGACATGATCCTCCATATAGGACATGGACGAGCCGCAGAGGATCAGCATCAGCTTGGAACTGTCCTTATAGCGGTCGATCAGCATTTGCAGCGTGGAGGCAAGGCTCTTGGAGGCGCGCGCAACGTAGGGATACTCGTCGATGGCCAGGATGATGCGCTCCTTCTCAGACAGCTTGAAAACGGTCTCCAGCGCAACCTGGAAGGACGCGAAGGAGGTCTCCGCGCTGATTCCGCTGGCGTACTCGAGGATGCATTTGCTCAGGTTCTCCAGGTTCTGCTTTGCGTTGCTCTCGACGCCCATATAATAGATGGCCTGCTTGCCGTCGATGAAACGGTTGATGAGCGCCGTCTTGCCTACGCGGCGGCGCCCGTAGAGGACGACAAACTCAAACTTGCCGGAGTTATACAGATTGTTCAGGGAGGCGAGCTCCCGCTCTCTGCCGATAAACATGTAGACTACCCCCATGTTAGGTTGCCTATATTATAGCACACGGCATAATAAATAGTCAAGTACGATTAGGCAAATCGTACTTGACTATTTTCTGCGTATAAATGAATGCGGGCATCCACGCTTGGATGCCCGCTGAATTATTCTTGTCCATTCGGTCCGAATTGACCAGATTACTGCTTCTCGATCTTCCCGTGCTCTCTTTCAAACTCCTCGATGGCCTTGCGGATCAGGTAGATCACTTCGCCGTTGGCCGAGCGGCCCTCGTACTGAGAGATATAGTGCAGTTTATAGTGAAGCTCGCTGTCGATGCGCAACCCGAGGTGCTTATCCTTTTCCTTCTTCAGAGCGTCCATGCCAAGCCCTCCATGTACTTGATATAAGATAACTTGAGTTTATTTCAAGTACATGTTAGAATGTGTAGAGTGTACTTACTTTAAGTACACAACATTTGAAGAGGGTGAGGATATGGAGGCAGTCGGAAGGGCGTTTTTCGTCAGATCTCCGCGCAGGATCGAGAATCTGCAGACGCTGCATCTGGTTGAGAGGGAGCGTCCGTTTGAGATTGTCAAAACGGTGAAGCTGGCAAAGATCGACTATGAGAATTTCATCACGGACATGTTGGCCGACCGGCAGTTCATCGAGGATCACGCCGCGCTTTGCTCAAAGGGAAGGGTGTGGCGCTGCATCCTGATCCAGCTGCGTGGCCACATGGACGGCGTGCTTGTGATGCCGGAAGACGGCTGCTATGTCGGCTGGGCGGCGTATTACAGCGAATAAAACGGCCCCTGCCTTCTTCTTAAGGCAGGGGCTGAGCCGTAGTATGCTTATTCTTCGTCCTTCACCGGCGGTTCGGATAGAAAGGTGTCCATCATAAAACATGCCCCCAACCGGAAGCCGGTGACAAAGCCGTCCAAGGTGGAGTCGCTATTGAACGTGAACCAGGCGTCGGCGAAAGTGGAGACGGCAAAGAATTACACTTTTCAATAGAGAATTGGAGCTAAAAAACACACTTTTCAAATTTGCCTGCTGATCCTACCCCTCCAGAAAGCTTTCGCGCTGTGCGTCGTCGCTCAAAAAGGTATCCATCATAAACCGCGCTCCGAGCCGAAAGCCGGTGACGAAGCCGTCCAGGGTAGAGTCGCCGTTGAACGAGGACCAGGCGTCGGCAAAGTCCAGGAAGCGCTTCTTTTCCTCGCCGGTCAGCGTATCGGCAAGAAACTCCTCGTCCTCCCGGATCGTCTGCATCGTGCACTGCACGCTCTCGTTTTCCTCAAAGCCGCTGTTCTGCGGATCGATATTGCCGTAATAGAGCTCCTCAATAAAGCTTTTCATGTCGTTTCTCCTTGTATTTTTTAGGAGAAACCCGTGCGTTTTCTGCCTGAAAACATAGATTTTGCAACTTTTTTAAATGTGCTTGCTCAGATACGTTATTCACCGCTTGACCAAACTGGGACAAACGGAGTCAAACGGAGACATATAGGGACATATGGCGACATATGAGGACTTACGGAAAATCCCTCCCCCGCAACGGTTGCACATTTGCTTGAAGAACAGAACGCAACAGGAATCCAGACTGACAAGATTGCTGTTGCGTTCTTTGTCTCCCAGGTTATGCACCCAGCAAAACCCTTTTCAGTTTGGAGTTGACTTTCTGTTTGAATGCATAATATACCAAGGCATATTTCTGTTCGTTTTCAATTCACGATAGCTACACAAGTTAAAACGCAGAAACACACATGCTATATTATACATATTCTCTGGAATGATTATTAAACACGGAAATTCCGTTTTTAATGTTGACAATTAGGGTATACTATCTTATAATTGCGGCAGGTGAAAGCGTTAATTACAGAAAATGTGTTATTAGCATTGGAGGTGCAGCTATGATTCTCTTGAAACTGTGCGTGTCAGGATTGCCGTTATTTCAAGGCAAATGTGAAATTGACTTCATGGCCCAACAAAGAGTAACTGAGGAAAATGCTGAACAGATGGCACGAGTTTTCTCAACTGGATTGCAGGATTTTCACAAAAATAATGTCTTGTCGTTTATTGGCATCAATGCTTCCGGCAAAACAACCTTGCTCAAATTGATTTCTTTTTCTTTAGGTTTGCTCAACAACGAACCCATTAATACGATTGACTGCGTCGAAGTATTAGATGGAGTAATAGAAGGCAATCAAGTAGTATTTGAATTCTATTTCTATGCTAAGAATGGGTCTACCTACCCCTTCGATGGAAATGGCGCTATTAATTTCCTCCAGACAACTATCACTCGGAGGAAAAACAAATTTGTCATCATCTATGAAACGCTAAAGTCAAAACCTGTGGACAAAACAATGCGGAAGAAGAACTTGTTCGATTTTTCTTCCGTCGAAATCAACATGTCAAGGCAACATATTAATTCAGAGTTTTTGCTTGATGATGTCAGTATCATGGTTGCTTTTAATAAAAGGAACAAAGAAGAACTCTTATTAATTGATATGTTGCAGTATACCAATGACAACCACCTGAACATTTCCGAAGATTGTCCTCTTGAATTAATTGCTTTCTTTGATCCAAGCGTTGAATATCTGAAGTTGAAGAGCACTGACACCAATACCGATATTTGTTTGAAATTCAAGGGAAAAGAAGAGATCATCCTCAAGCAGCTATCAGAATTAAATAGATATCTCTCATCAGGT
Source organism: Oscillospiraceae bacterium (assembly GCA_017619535.1). Taxonomy (GTDB): domain Bacteria; phylum Bacillota; class Clostridia; order Oscillospirales; family Oscillospiraceae; genus RGIG8048. The sequence goes on from JAFZSD010000025.1 coordinate 3,700, forward strand.
ACCATCAAGGGCATTAATGTGTTTCTCAGCGCAATGAACACTTTTAAGACGGGCGGCTACCTTGTTGTTGATGAATTGGAAAACCATTTCAACCGTGAGATTGTTTCGACAATCATACGCTTTTATATGGATCCAAAAGTAAACTATAATGGTGCCACACTGGTGTTCTCCACGCATTACCCTGAGTTGTTGGATGAATTTGAACGCAACGATAACATCTACATTGTAAGAAACAGACAGGGTATTACTGCAGAGAATCTGTCCACAATTCTTAAACGCAATGATATTAAAAAGAGCGAAGCATATCAAAGTGACTTTCTTGAGGGCACTGTGCCTGCATATGATGCCTATATAGGTTTAAAGAAATCCTTGATCCGAAACGGCAAGGAGGACTAATCATGAACCTTACCAAGTATGTTGCTTGCATTTGCGAGGGTTCAGCTGAGCGAGCCATTATCAAGCTTCTTTTGGATGAAAACCGACTGATTTTCACTTGGGATGATCTACTTGAAGGTGAAATCCTCCGCTGCCGAAACGCTAAGAAATTTGAGGAACAGCATTTAAGAAAAGGGTTTACAGATAAAATTACCGTTTTGAGAATTCTAGATTCAAGGCGTGAGAGATTTAAACTGAGTAAAGCCTACGCCAGCAAAATTGATGTTGTGAATGTAATTACGGCGCCTGAAATTGAGATGCTCGTTATATTTGCAGAAGGAAAATACGACGAATATAAGAAGTCGAAAAAGAAGCCAAGTACATTTTGCAAAGAAGATTTAAAAATCAGCGATGTAAAAAGCATTCAATTTGTCGAGTCGTATTTTGCTGACATTGAAGTTCTTATTTCCGCCATTCGCGAATATCGGCGAGTTTCCAGCATTCAAAGAGGCGAATATGCGTTATCAGACTTATTGAACGAATAACAGCATAATGGGTTTTTATAGAGGAGAAAGTGCAAATGATCCAGCCTTGCCGTTTGGCAGAGCTGGATCGTCATTTATATTTCGTCTTTCTGATAATCTGTGCTGGATGCTTTCAACGTGACGAAAGCATCCAGCATGAACCCTGCTCCCAAACGGAAGCCGGTGACGAAACCGTCCAGGGTAGCCTCGCCGTTGAAGGCGGACCAGGCGTCGGCAAAGTCGAGAAAGCGCTTCTTCTCCTCGCCGGTCAGGGTATCGGCAAGAAAGTCCTCATTCTCCCGGATCGTCCGCATCGTGCGCTGCACGCCCTCGTCATCCTCAAAACCGCTGTTCTGCGGGTCGATATTGCCGTAATAGAGCTCCTCAATAAAGCTTTTCATATCGTTTCTCCTTGTACTATTTTAGGAGAAACCCGTGCGTTTTCTGCCTGAAAACATAGATTTTTCAACGTTTTTTACTGTGCTTGCTCACATCCGTTATTCACCGCTTGACCATTGGAGACTTATGACGAAATATGAGGATTTATGAAGACTTATGCGGACTTATGAGGCTTTACGTCAATCTCGCTACCGGCAAAATAATCTAATATGCATCGGCATATAATCTTGATATATTGCCGATAATGTGCTATAATAGGCAACGAAAGCGAGGGAAAGCCATGTACTATCTTTCTGTTTCGGAAGCGGCAAAAAAGTGGGGAATATCTGAACGCAGCGTGCGGAACTACTGCGCACAAGGCAGAGTCGACGGGGCGATTCTGGTTGGTAAGACCTGGCGCATTCCGCAGAATGCCGAAAAGCCGGATCGACTCAACAAGCACAGTGATAAGCCGAAATCGCTTCTGGAGGTGTTGAAAGCCGAAAAGGCGGCCAAGCTCCACGGCGGTATTTATCATAAGATCCAAATCGAACTGACCTACAACTCCAACCACATCGAGGGCAGCCGGCTCACCCACGATCAGACTCGCTATATCTTTGAGACAAACACCATCGGCATTACCGACGCCGCAGTAAAGGTGGACGATGTGGTTGAAACGGCCAATCATTTCAAATGCATCGATATGATCATCGACAATGCCGCTTATGCCCCCAGTGAGTCGTTCATTAAGCAGCTCCACGCCGTGCTGAAAAGCGGGACTACCGATTCGCGACAGGACTGGTTTGCCGTAGGCGATTACAAAATGCTTCCCAACGAAGTTGGAGGCATGGATACCACCTCGCCGGAGTACGTCGCCGAGCGTATGAAAAAACTGCTGGCCGAGTATAACGCGGTCAAAGAGAAGTCTTTTGACGACTTGCTGGACTTTCATTACCGCTTCGAGCGGATCCACCCGTTTCAGGACGGAAACGGCAGAGTCGGGCGGTTGCTTCTCTTTAAAGAATGCCTGCGGAATAACATGGTGCCGTTTATCATCGACGAGGAACTCAAGCTGTATTACTATCGCGGCTTGAAGGAATGGGAGCACGAGCGCGGTTATCTCCGGGACACCTGCTTGACTGCGCAGGACAAGTTCAAGAAGTATCTGGATTATTTCAAGGTGCCGTATGAGGGCTGATGAGTTTCTGCTTGAATGACAATAAACGCCAATAGCGTGAATTCAGAAGAAAAGGCCAATATGTATGCAGGAGAATTTGATATGGATTTCAACGATGTGATTTCATTTATTCAATCAGCCACTCCAGAGCTAAACGATTCGTATTGCTTTGTAAATGGTTCTTTGATGCGATTGGATCAAATAGAGAGTATGGGCTACCGCGAATTTTGGATGCGCTCCAAGCTGAATATGCCGAAAAAGCTATATAAGTATTATTCAAATATAAGCAAAGAAAAGGATGGCATAGAGATTAACCATTCGCATCAGGCACTTGAAAACAATACCGTGTTCATGCAATCACCAAGCGAATTTGATGATGTGTACGATTCCGATATACATATTGAATATGGAGATTATGAGAAGTACCGGTTGCTTGAATACTGTCATCGCAGTCAGCTGAGTATTGAAAGCAATGCAACTTCTCAAGAACTCGGTGACAGTTTTTTGCATTGGATATTTGAGACTTACCACCGTACACATTCATTTGACAGTTTCTTCCCAAAAAACCCAGAATCAGGGCTTGAAGAATTATCAAATTATAATTTCAGCTTAAGTCTGCAAAACCAACTTCAGAAAGGGCTGGACTGGGGCAATGCATTGGCAAAAGTTATCAGAACGGAGTACGAGGGGTTTACTTCCCAGCTCAAGACGACATTTAGAACCGCTTGCTTCACCACGACTCCGTATTCTCAGCTTATGTGGGGCGGAGCATATGCGGATTGTCATAGAGGATTCTGCATTGAGTATACTGTTTTGCCAGAGAATATAAACTATCAGGAAGTCTATCAAAATCTGTTTCCCATGGTTTATTGCAGAGCAAGACCAAATGTTTCTGCGCGAATCGTTGCTTATAAAGACAAACCACTAACGGTAGAGAACCTTTGGGATATTTATTTTCATGGAGCTTTGCGGAAAAGCATAGACTGGACCTACCAGAATGAGTGGAGGTTGTTGCTTCCATTAGGGCGAGCTAAGGGGACGAATTATAACATTCTGTTCTTCCCAATAACAAAAGTCTTTCTCGGAAATAGAATGGCCCCGGAAAAGCGGGAAAAAATAATAGAGATCTGTCAGAGCAGAAATATCCCCTATGTTGGAGTTACACGAAATCCGGATTATTTTGAAATGCAAGAATGCGATGTGCAATGTGAGGATTGCCCTCAATACAAGGTTTGTATTAAAGACTAAAATGTAAAGACAAACTCCTCGCGAGCAAGATTCTACTATTTGAAATATCAACACTCTCAAAAATATGTTTTCCCATTTTGAAACAGCAGCCGCTGAATTATGCGGCTGCTGTTTCTGCCTTCGCGTATATTTCAACAAGAAACCCGAGCGCTTTCTGCCTAAAACCATAGATTTTGCAACGTTTTGAAAACGTGCTGGCTCAAGTGCGTTATTCACCGCTTGACCACGTTAGTACGCAAGCTATGATACAATAGCTTGCGTACTTTTTTGCGTATCTCCCCGGGAAAACCCTTGATACAAGGGCAAAGCGAGACAGGTGGGTGCAAATATGCATCTGCCAGTCTCGCTTTTTTGCTTTTTTCGACTTATATGCTCTAACTAGAGGTTTCTGGACTTGCACCCACCCCCTATACTTTTTGGCGTTTCTCAAGATACGCCAAAAGGTTCTCTAGAGTTATATTTTATCAAAGAACTCCTTTATATCGCATTATTCTCCCCTTGACAACATGGAAAAAGAGAATATAATAGCACCCTTTGTTCCTGACGGAAAAGGAATCTGTTCAGGTGGGTGTTGAAAATGCTAGCTTTGGAAAATACCACTTCTATTTTTGTCCATGCCGGAATATTTCACGCAGATGACGCTTTTGCAGCTGCGCTGGTTATAGCTGCGGCCGGAAGAGTCATTCCTGTGGAAAGATGTTTATCGGTTCCTAAAGGCCTCCCGGATTCCATAATCATAGCGGATATTGGCCGAGGGAAATATGATCATCACCAGGATGATGCAAAGCTCAGAGCAGACGGGAAAAAATATGCCGCCTGCGGACTCCTGTATGAAGAATTGAAGGAGCGTCTGTTCCTCACGGAAGAGGCGAGAGAGGAGTTTCGTTCCCACTTTATTCTTCCTATTGAGGATGCAGATAACGGCATTTCAAATAATCCTCTAACATGCTATATTGATGATATGAATCCCGATTGGGACAGGCCGGAGGAAAGCGACAGAAGATTTAGCGGTGCCGTAAAACTGTTCCTAAATCTAATCGAAGCTGCGCAAAGAAAAGAAAAGGCCGCTCTTCGTGCTGATCATCTTCTCTCTGACGCTTTAGCTAAAGCGGAGGGGAAAGTAGTCCTGCTGGAAAAACCAGTCCCTTGGCAGAGGAGAGTCTGCCAAACTGATAATCTGTTTGTGATATATTATTCCCAAAGAGGTGTATGGACCGTTCAATGTGTTCCGGAAGAGCCAGATTCCTTCATTGTCCGATATCCGTTATCACCTATGGAGGAAATGGAGGGCTGCATATTCTGTCATGCCGGGCGGTTTCTTGCGGCGTTTGACTCGGAGGAACATGCCATAAATGCTGCGAGGAAGCTGGTAAGAGAAAGTGAGCTGAAGACTAATGGAAATTCCTGAAAACAAAAATGTCGTCATGGCAAGGATGATAGCTCAAAAGGTGGCGTTGGAAGGTGGCAGGGCCTTCTATGTCGGCGGCATTGTGCGGGATCATATACTTGGCCTGGATAATAAAGATGTGGACATTGAAATACATGGAATCACGCCGGAGAAACTTGCTGAAATACTGGAGACTTTCGGAGAGGTCACGAAAACAGGATTGAGTTTCGGCGTGTTCGGACTGAAGAAGTATGAAATCGATATTGCCATGCCCCGGAAAGAGACGGCTGTTGGCCGCGGGCACAGGGATTTTGAAATTGATGTTGACCCATTCATAGGATACGAAAAAGCCGCCTTGCGACGTGACTTCACAATGAACGCCATGATGGAAGATGTGCTAACCGGTGAGATCCTGGACTATTTCGGTGGCAGAGAAGATATGAAAAAACATCTGATTCGCCATGTGAATGATGCCACATACCGGGAGGACGCTCTGAGAGTCCTCCGTGCTGCACAGTTTGCCGCAAGATTCCAGTTTGAGATCGCAGATGAGACACGATATGTATCACAGACTATGAATCTGGCAGAACTTGCACCGGAGAGAATTCATGATGAATTGAATAAAGCTCTCATGAAAGCAGAGAAGCCCAGTGTTTTCTTTGATGAAATGCGGAAGATGGGGCAACTGTCCCAGTGGTTCCCGGAGATAGAAGCCCTGATTGGCGTTCCGCAAAATCCTGCGCATCATCCTGAGGGGGATGTCTGGTCTCATATGCTGATGGTGCTTGACGCCGCTGCAGAGCTGAGAAACGATGCAAAATATCCGGAAGGCTTCATGATGTCCGCGCTCACCCACGATTTGGGAAAAGCAGTCTCTACCATTGTGGAAGAGAACAAGGTTAGCTCAATCGGACACGAAATAACCGGAGTTGCGCTTGCAAGGCAGTTTCTGAGTAGAATAAGCAACGAAAACAAACTGGCGCACTATGTTCTTAACATGGTTGAGCTTCATATGAGGCCAAACATGATGGCAAGTGACAGAGCCGGTCGAAAAGCGACTTCGAAGATGTTTGATCAGTCGGTATGCCCAGAGGATCTTCTCCTTCTTGCAAAAGCGGATTATTTTGGCAAAGGCAATGCGAAGGATTACAGCACAACCGAAGCTTTCCTTCAGGAACGCCTTTCAACCTATCGGGAGCTTATGTCGCGACCATTTGTCCAAGGGCGGGATCTGATTGAGGCAGGCATAGAACCAGGGCCAGATTTCAACGAAGCGCTGGCTTACTCGCATAAGATGAGACTTGCGGGCGTCCCCAAAGCTGATGCTCTGGCACAGACGCTGGCCTATATCAGGAAAATGAGGCAAACACCGAGCGGGAAGATATAGCAACATCTGACACTATACCCGTTATGTGAGAAAAACATAGCCCTACCTTCACTGCCTATTATATTCAGGAAAAAAGACGACCACAACGTCCAATTGGATGTATTCGGCAAAAAAGAAGGGTGCAGATGCGGTTTGCATAATCTGCACCCACTTTGCACCCACCCCCCTTTGGAGGTAAGAAACGCCGAATTGTATGAATACTGGAGTCCTAACGCATGAATAATAGCCGCTGGCTTTGAAGCCGGCGGCTATTTCTTTATCCTGTGGGCAATGTTGTTCTCCAATCAAAGAGAAGAAATGACATGTAATGCGGGATCGTCAGTACTCTGTCAGAAACACAAAGGTTTGAATCCTTGATCCGGATCAATCGTGTTTCCCCGTAATGGTCAGGATTTGCCATCACCGTTTTAGCGCTTTTTGTGTTTCCGTCGACAGCTTTGACCTCAAGGATCGTGGATTCCCCGTGATAATTGATAACAAAGTCCAGTTCCAGTCTGCTTTCTTTTGCAAAGTAGAAAAGCCTTCCTCCGCGTTTATACAGTGCATCAGCGATCAGCGATTCATAGATCACGCCTTTCCCCATTCCCAGTTTTCCGGACAGTATTGCTTCTGTTGTTCCGTCTTCAAGCATTCCCACCAGCATGCCTATGTCTGTAGTGAATACTTTATACTTGTTTTGAATTACATTGACCGAAAGCGGAGTCGCCGGAACAGTCAGATTGTGAACTTTCGTGATGACACCTGCATCTTTCAGATAATCGAGCGCATCTTTCCCTGAGTCTTTTGCACCTTTGCCTGCAATATGTGAAACTATGAATCTCTTATTCTCTTTTCCCAAAAATGACGGTATCAGCGAAAAAGCGCTCCTGATCCTCGCAACCTCGTTTGCGTTGAAAATCGGTTTATTGTCCTTGCCCCGACGTCTTCCGAAATCATCCTGGAGATTTCTGGTGATTCTTCTGGTAATCTGGATCGTCGAGTAGATATTGTTAGTCTCCACATAATTGCAGACCGCCTCCGGGAATCCTCCGACACACAGATACTCCCTGAACAGTGCAGTAAAAGAGTTGTGCATGGATTTTGACAAAGGTTTCTGAGTTTCAAGTGCTTCTCTGATGTAGGACACTTCCCTGTCCGTATACCCTTTAGCCCACAGGAATTCTTCGAAATCCAACGTTCTCATATCAAACTCATCTGTGCAGCCAACAGGTTTGGGTGTATCGTCAGAAACAACATAACCATTTACCCCCAAATATGAGCCTGACGCAATATAGTCGAATCTCTTATCATTTGCTACTGTTTTTAACGACAAGAGAGCCCTCGGGCATTCCTGCACCTCGTCATATATGAAGACTGTGGTTCCATATTGCAACTCTGGCAGCGGCATCTTCACGGATAACTCACGGATGATCGTATCCACATCCAACTCGCCGTCAAACACGTCGATCAGGTCAGGTCTGTCCCAAAAGTTGAGGTAGATCACTACTTGATAATTGCTTTCAGCAAACAACCTGATTGAATGTGTTTTCCCCGATTGTCTTATGCCTCTAACCAGTGCCGGTTTATGATCATGGTCTTCTTTCCACCCCATAAGCCACTTGTCTATGTGTCTTTTTAATTCCACCTGACATCCCTCCAACACATATGATACACATATATTCGGAAAAATCAAGGCGAGTTTTAAAACATTTTCGGAAAAATCAAGGCGAGTTTTGAAAAGAAAGCGGAAACACTGACAGCAAAGTAACGAACTATGATATTGCAGAGAAAACCCCAGAAGTCATTTTCTGGGGTTTTTGTGTACCGATACTCATCAGTTTTCTTTGTCGGCGGGCCTGAACTGCCGTCCCGTCCGGTGTTTTCGGGAGATATCGCTGCCGTTCTCACATATCCGTCCGGTTCACGATGCGGTAGACCAGGTCCATGTCGAGTCCCCCGCGGACTGCGTCGGCAAGCTTGTTGTACTGAGCCTCGCGGTAGGTACTCTGGTCGAATGAGCCGAGCGCGGAGATATCCGTGCCTTTTTTGCAGCACAGCGCGCGGAGCACCGTTTCGGCGATGCCGGGGGCGTCGAACACGCCGTGCACGTAGGTACCGTAGGTATCGCCGTCCGAGATGACGGGCGGAAGTTCTCCGCTTCTTCCCATGTGGATCTCATAACCCTCGTAGGACAGGCCGGAGAGCGGGGCGAGAATACCGGTGATCTCCGGGAACACGCCGCCGGTCTGCCGCTGCACCTTGTCCCCGGAGAAAACGGTGCGGACAGGCAACAGGCCCATGCCGTCGATCCTGGTCATGCCGGATGCCTCGACGCCGTCGGGATCCTCCACGGAACAGCCGAGCATCTGGTAGCCGCCGCAGATACCGAACACCGGCGTTCCGCGGGATTCATGCTGTTTTATCGCTGCCTCGAGCCCGCTCTCGCGCAGCCATACGAGGTCGGATATCGTGCTCTTGGTGCCGGGGATCACGATAAGATCGGGCTCCTGCAGATCCCCGGGCTTCGTGACGTAGCGTACGGAGACGTTTTCCCACCGTTCAAACGGGGCGAGATCTGTGAAATTCGAGATACGCGGAAGACGGACGACGGCGATATCTATGAGCTTTGCCGCGCCGTCACGGTAAAACCGCTCCGAAAGGCTGTCCTCGTCGTCGATGTCCACATGAAGATACGGCACGACGCCCGCCACGGGCACGCCGCACAGCGCGGACAGCTGCGTAAGTCCCGGCTCCAGGATCTTTCTGTCGCCGCGGAACTTGTTGACGATCACGGCCTTAATGCGTTCGCGTTCGTCGCTCTCCAGAAGGGCGACCGTGCCGTAGAGTTGGGCGAACACGCCTCCCCTGTCTATATCGCCCACGAGCAGAACGGGGGCGTCCACCATCTTAGCAAGGCCCATATTGACGATGTCCTCGCTTTTGAGGTTTATCTCGGCCGGACTGCCGGCGCCCTCGATGACGATAATATCGTTTTCGGCCGCCAGGGAATCGTATGCCTCCATGACGGCGGGTATGAACTCGCGCTTGCGCCGGAAATACTCCATCGCGCGCATGTTGCCGACGGGGCGTCCGTTGACGATTATCTGAGAGCCCACGTCGGTGGTCGGCTTCAGCAGGATGGGGTTCATGCGCACGTCGGGTTCGATCCCGGCGGCCTCCGCCTGCACCACCTGCGCCCGGCCCATCTCGAAACCGTCCCTGGTTATGAAAGAGTTAAGCGCCATGTTCTGGCTTTTGAACGGCGCGACGCGGTATCCGTCCTGCCGGAAGATGCGGCAGAGGGCGGCGGCTATGAGGCTCTTGCCGGCGTTGGACATGGTGCCCTGTATCATTACGTTCTTTGCCATCGTATCCCCCGTATCGCTTCGATGAGCGCGTCGTTCTCCTCGGGAAGCCTTACCGCCGTGCGGAAAAAGCCCGGCCCGAGGCCGTTGAAATTCGAGCAGTCCCTTATCAGGATGCCCTGCCGCCGCAGGGCGGCAGCGAGATCCGGAGCCGCCCGGAAGAGCAGGAAACTCACGTCTGACGGAAAAGCCTCAACACCCAGCGCGAGAAGTTCCTTTTCCATGCGCGGACGCTCAGTTCTTATGAGCGCGCGCGTTTTTTCGATGAACCCGGTCTCCCCAAGCGCGGCCAGGCCCGCGGTCTGCGCCACGACTGAGATGTTCCACGGCTGCACGGTGTGGGACATGCCGTGCAGGAGCTCCCGGTCGGAGCACACGACGTAGCCCAGCCGCACGCCGGCCATGCCGAAGCTCTTTGTGAACGCCTTCAGAACGGCTGCGAAGGGCATGCCGGAAAGCTCCGGCACGAGGCTCTTTCCGTTTTCGGAGAGGTCTATGAAGCACTCGTCCATGAAGACGCGCGCGCCGACGGAGGCGGCCGTCTCCAGGATGCGAATCTTTGGCGCAGGGTCCGTCAGCCTGCCCGTTGGATTGTTTGGATCGCACAGGAAAACGACGTTGGGAGATATCTCTCTTATATCCGAGAGCAGCCGCTCCGTCACGGCAAAGTCCTCCTCTTCGCGGAGGACATGCCGGAAGACCCGGCACCCCGTGTTCTCCAGCGCCATGGCGTATTCGGAGAAGGTCGGCGCAAGTTCGAGCGCCGTTTCAGGCTTTACCGCCGCGCAGTAGGAATAGATCAGCTCCGCCGCGCCGGCGCCGCATAGCACGTATTCTTCCGGCACGCCCTCACGCGCTGCTATCGCCGACACGAGCCTGCGGCAGTATGGATCCGGGTACCGGTGCAGTTCTGACAGGCATGCGGACACGGCCTCCCGCACGCCGTCCGGCGTGCCGAAGGGGTTCGTGTTGGCGGAAAAATCCAGCCGTATATCGCCTTCGTATATGTCCCCGCCATGGGGGTTTTTCTCTTTATACAGCATTTATCAAAAACAGGACGCAGAGCCGAAGCCCTAGGAAGACAAGCAGCGAAAGCACCGCTGCGGCGTACATTATCACGTTCGCCCGCCGGATATCGTCGTGTTCGATCTCCCGCACGGGGTCGCCGATGAATTCTTTTTCATGGAGCACGCCGTGATACCAGGCGTTGCCCGCCAGTCGTAGCCCCAGAAGTCCCGCCATGACGGATTCCGTCTGCGCAGAGTTGGGGCTCGCGTGTCTGTACCGGTCGCGCCTGAAGATGCGAAGGCCGTTTTTCATATCGAAGCCCAGAATACCGCCGGACAGCAGCAGGAACGGGGCCGAGAGCCTCGCCGGAACGAAGTTGAACACGTCGTCCGCTTTGGCAGGGACAAGACCGAAATCCTTATACGGCTCCTCGATATATCCCAGCATGGAGTCCATGGTGTTGACGGCCTTGTAGAACATGCCGAGCGGCCCGCCGCCTATCGCGAGGAAGAGGAGCGGGGCTATGACTCCGTCGGAGGCGTTTTCCGCAACGGTCTCGACGGCCGCCCTCGCGATGCCGTGATCGTCAAGAGAATCGGTGTCGCGCCCCACGATCATGGAGACGGCCCTGCGCGAGGCAGGGATATCGCCGGAATCGAGAGCCGCCTTCACGTTCATGCTTTCCCTGCAGAGCGACCGGGCGGCAATGCACTGCCAGCACATTACGCTCTCGGCAGCGAGGCCGAGCCAGCTGGAGATATGGTAGAACAGCATCAGCACCGCAGCGGGGATCAGGAACGAAAGCGCGCATACGATGAGCCACAGCGCGGCTCCCGCGGCGTTTTCTCCCCGGGCGGTCTTGGGGAAAGCCCGCCTCAGGAGCTTCTCGAGCATCGTTATGAGCCTGCCCATCAGCGCTACCGGATGCGGCAGCCCGTGGGGATCGCCGACGGCCGCGTCTATGATAAAACCTGCAGCGAGCGCGAAAAGCGAATACAGACCGAACATGTCACTTCCTCTGCATCGTGAAGATGTACACGGGATTCTGCCCCGTCATGAGACTGTACGGACCCAGCTTCCGGGCCTTCGCGATGTTGACGCTGACGACTTCGGTCTCGGTGAAACCGAATTCGCCCATTGCGGCAGAGAGCTCGGAGACCGTTTCCAGCGCTATCGCCGTGGCGACGATGCGCACGGAGGGGTTCTTTTCAAGAAGAAGCGATATTATTTCCCTCATATTGCCGGAGCTGCCGCCTATGAACGCGTGCGTCGGTGCAGGAAGCCCGCGGCAGGCGTCGGGCGCGGAGCCCTCGACCGCCGTTACGTTCTTCAGGCCGAAAGCCGCGGCGTTTGCTTTGATGAGCCCGCAGGCGTCGGGTTTTTTCTCGACGGCGTATACGCCGCCGTGGGGGGCCGCCAGGGCCATCTCCGCGGCCACCGACCCCGTGCCCGAGCCTATATCCCACGAGACCGAGTCCGGCAGAAGGCGGAGCTTGCTCATGATGACGGCGCGCACCTCGGATTTCGTCATTGGGACGACGGGCGACCCTTCGCCGCTTCTTGTGAAAGCCTCGTCGGGCAGGCCGGAAGCGCCGCTCACGGGGCAGTCGTTCTCGATCAGCACGCAGCTCAGAGCGTCGAAGCTGCGCCCGGATAATTCTTCGGGGCATCCCCTCGTCACCTTCCCGTCGGGGCATCCGAGTCTCTCGCCAACGGAAACGCGCACACAGCCGAGGCCGTTTTCACGGAGTTCTTCGATCAGTCTTCCCGCGCCGTTCTCGCCGCCGACCAGAGCGAACACGCGCCTGTTTCCGCGGACGGCGGGGATGAGATTCGCGTCGCGCCCGTGCAGGCTGAGAGCCCGGACGTCCTCATAGGAGGAACCGAGCGCGGCACAGAGGTATGACAGAGAACTGACGCCGGGCAGGACCTTGACGTCGCAGAAATCAAGCAGCGGGAGTAGCCTTTTGGTCCCGCTGTAAAAGCCGGTGTCTCCGCTCATGAGCACGGCGAACCGTGAGAACTGTTTACATCCTCTTATATGATCGGCTATCGTCTCCGCGGAGACCGCGGCAAAGCGCGCCTGATCGGACCGCGCGAGCTTAAGGAGCCGCTCCGCGCCTATGACGCATTCAGCGGCTGCAAGCGTCTCCGCCGCGTCGCACGTAAGGCTCCCCTTTCTGCCCGCGCCGGCGCCGATGACGCTGACGGTGGGACGGGAGGCAAAGCCGAAGCGTTTTTCGAGCAGTTCGACCGTCTCCGCATAGTCAAGGCCGCTCGCGGCGTTTTCGGGGCGGCCTATCACGACCAGCTTTGCGCCGGTCTTTCCGGCGGCTGCGGCTTTTTCCTCAAAACCGCCCGCTCTTCCCGACTCTTTGGTAACGACGAAGGCCGCGTTGACTGACTCGATCATGGCCGCGTTCATCGCCGCGGAGAAGGGCCCCTGCATGGCGATTATGTGCGACGGCTCGAGCCCGGATTCCCGGCACTGGGCCAGAGACGATTCCATGGGCAGGACGCGGGCGTATGTGCGTCCTGCGAAACCGTCTATCGCTGAAAAAGCTTTAAGGTCTTTCGATCCCGTGGTCAGAAGGATATTGCCCGTGGCGGAATTCAGAAACGCGACGGCGGAGTCTATGTCAGGAACGCAGACGGCGCCGATCGGCGAGGCCGCGTCCTCGCGCGCCAGCCGGACATACTCCGTTCCCGTGCGGGAACAGGCAAGCTTTATGTTCTCCGTGACTACGGAGGCGTATGGGTGCGTCGCATCTATCACGAGATCGAAACGCTCCCCGCAAAGCAGCGCCTCCATCTCTTCTTCACCCAGTCTTCCGGCGGATACAGCGACGTTTTCGGCCGGTTCTATGAGCGTCTCGCCATATTCCGTGGCAACGCACGCGGTGACCTCCGCGCCCTGACCGCTCAGAAATTCAACGAGCCGACGGCCCTCGGTCGTGCCCGCAAAAACGCATATCTTAATTATATCGATACCCCCTCGGAGTGACCATCTGTCCGTTTATCATCCTGGTGCTTGAATTGCCTATGAACACCGTGCAGAACATGTCCGCCGGAAAATCGGCAAGCTCAGACAATGTGAGGAAAGTGCGGCTCTCGCCCTCCCTGCCTATGCTGCGCGCGACGGCGCAGGGGCGGTCGCCAGGCAGCGTCTCCAGCAGGATCTCGCAGGCGCGTTTCAGGTAATCCGGCCGGCCGTGACTTGCCGGATTGTATAGGACTATCGAAAGATCCGCGCCCGCCGCGGCGGACAGCCGTCTTTCGATGAGTTCCCATTCGGTCAGCCTGTCCGACAGGCTGATCACAGCGAAATCATGTGTCAGCGGGGCGCCCAGCAGCGCCGCGCCTGAGATGCAGGCGGAAAGGCCGGGGATGACCTCCACCTCTGGTTCGTCATCCTCTCCGCGAAGCTCCAGTACGAGCCCCGCCATGCCGTAGACGCCGCTGTCGCCGGAGCATACCAGAGCGACTGTACTGCCGTTCTTCGCAGCCTCCAGCGCCATGCGGCACCGCTCCGCCTCCCGCGTCATGGGAGTGGAGGAATACGTCTTGTCAGGATAGCGGTCTCTCACGAGATCAAGATAGACGTGATAGCCGATCACGGTATCGCATGCGGACAGCGCTCTGTCCGCGCGCACGGTCATGTTTTCGTAATCACCGGGGCCGAGCCCCACGACGAAAAGCTTACCCAAAGCGCACCTCCGTATCGATGAGCGCGGCGGCGACTGTGACGCCCTGCCGCGCGGTCTTGCTGATTATAAGTCTTTCTGCGCCCTTGAGCGCGGCGCGCTCACAGACACAGTCCACGCCGGTGACGGACCGGACGAATTCGGACGCGGAGACAGGCCCTCTTGCCGCGTTCAGTTCCTCGGCGGAATAGAACGAAACGGGCAGTCCCGCCTCGCGGCACCAGTCCAGAAGCCCCGCCTCACCAGATTTGAGGTCGATGGAGGCGACCGTCTTCACAGCATGGGGATCGACGCCGTTTTCGGAGAGGACTGCGTCCACAGCCTCCCGTATCGCCTCTTTCGGCACGCCTTTCCGGCAGCCGATGCCGAGACTCACGCACGGCGGAACGACGCGCAGCGTGGTGCGGAATGGCTCGCCGGTGGTATATGTGACATAGATCCCGGTCTCGCCCTCGCCGCGCATCAGGCCCGGCGGGAGTTCTCCTGCTATGGGGAGATCGCTCAGAATGGGGACGTCGCGCTCGAGTATCGCGGCGGATACGGCCTTGGCCGCGCCCATGTCTGAAAGATGGAACCCGTTTTGCGCCGCCCATTCGTCCACGGAAAAGCGGCCGTTCGAGTCGGTCGCGGTGGTGACGACGGCGACGGCGCCGATCGCGGCCGCGATACGCTCCGCAAGCGCGTTTGCCCCGCCTATATGGCCGGAGAGCAGCGGTATGACGAACCTGCCGAGCTCGTCCACCGCCAGAACCGCGGGATCCGCCGTCTTGCTCCTGACAAACGGCGCTACGCTGCGCACCGCTATCCCGCAGGAACACACGAAGATAAGCGCTCCGCAGGATGCGAACCGCTCCGCGAAAAAATCTCGGGACGGCCTGGGGATAGGCTCGGCGCCGTCTCCCGCCAGGCGCTCTGCCGTGAACAGGACCGTTTCCCCGCCGATGCAGGCGGCGATTGTTTTTGCCGTCTCCAGGCCTTTTCTGCTGTATGCGAAAAGCGATGTCGTCATTCCGAACCCTTTCTGAACTCCGTAGTAAAAGTCGGATCGTACAGGAGCGAACGCAGGTACTCGTCGCCCATGCAGCCGCCCACGATGATGAGGCTGGTCTTCCGAAGGCCCGCCTCGGTGACGGTTTTGTGCAGCGTACCGACGGTGCAGCGGATGATGCGCTCGTCCGGCCAGGTGGCCTTGTGCACGACCGCGGCGGGAGTGCTCTCATCGTAGCCGCCCTCCAGCAGCTCACGCTGCAGTTTATCTGTGAGCGAAGTGCTCAGAAAGAGCACCATGGTGGCTCCGTGGGAAGCGAGCGAAGCTATCGATTCCCGCTCCGGCACAGGAGTCCTGCCGGCCGCCCGCGTGATGATGACGGTCTGGCTGACGCCGGGGAGCGTATATTCCGCCTTCAGGGATGCAGCCGCGCCGCAGAAGGACGACACCCCGGGGGTGACGTCGTAGGAGACGCCGAGCTTGTCCAGCTCGTCGAACTGCTCGCGCACCGCGCCGTATATGGAGCTGTCGCCCGTGTGCAGGCGGACGGTGGTCTTGCCCTCCGCCTCCGCGCTTTTAACGATATCTATGACCTGCTCCAGCGTCAGTTCCGCGCTGTCATGTATCTCGCATCCGCTCTTGCAGTACGACAGCAGCTCGGGATTCACCAGCGAGCCCGCCCAGATCACGACGTCCGCTTCAGACAGCAGCCGCGCGCCGCGCACTGTGATAAGGTCGGCAGCTCCGCTGCCCGCTCCCACAAAATGTACCACGGTCAGTCCCCCCTGAACTCACGTATATACTCCCGGGCGTTTTCAGTCTCGCCCAGTACGCCGAATTTTCTTGAAAACATTATCATCTCTACGCGCAGTCCCTCTCCCGCCCGGCGGACGAGATTTGCCTGCGCCCGTTCCGTGACTCTTTCGAGCGTGCGCTTTTCGATCGCGGGGTCAGCCTCGTGCATAAGCCGGACCGCCTCATCGCAGGCGACACAGTCCAGCATTTTTGAGACCAGCCCGGCGTTCGCACCCGCCGCGCCGGCATGTGCGGCAAGTATCTCCATGCGGCAGTCGCCGTATCTGGAATGGGTGTTCATCATACCGCCGGCCAGTTTTACGAGCTTGCCGATATGGCCGACCAGAAGCGCCTTTTCAAAACCCATCTCCCGGCAGAGATCGATGGAATCGCCGATGAAATTCGAGATCTGCACGGCGGCTTCTGCGTCGAGCCCGAGTCCCATCTGAATGAATTCCGATCCGTAGTTGCCGGGAGTCAGGAGCACTCGTTTCTGCCCCAGCGCGCTCTTCTGGCTGAGCTCCGTGCGTATCGTCTCGACGAGGGCCTTCTCGCTCATGGGTTCAACTATGCCAGTGGTGCCCAGCACGGAGATCCCGCCGACGATGCCGAATCTGGGATTGAACGTCTTTTTCGCAAGTTCCGTACCGGCAGGGATGGAGATCACGACACTCAGGCCGCCCCTGTGATCGAACAGTTCCATCACTTCTTCGACGTTCTCCGCGATCATCCGGCGGGGCACGGAGTTGATGGCCGCGTTCCCCACGGGCTGATCGAGGCCCGGCTTGGTGACGCGGCCCACGCCCTCGCCGCCGTCGATGCTCACGCCCGTTCCGTCGGAAAAGGACACGCATGCGTACACGAGCGAGCCGTTGGTGACGTCGGGGTCGTCTCCGGCATCCTTCCTGACGGCGCAGGACACGGAGCCGCTGCGGACGTCTATCTCCTCGATATCGAGCTCGAGCGGTATGCCCTTCGGCGTTTCAAGAGCTATCCGCTCCTTGCGTCTTCCGGACAGAAGCATATATGCCGCCGCCTTGGCCGCCGCCGCCGCGCATGAGCCGGTGGTATAGCCGAGACGCAGTTTCTTTCCGTCGACTTCTTTGTATTCGTTCATCTTGTGATCCTATATAGCAATGCGTTTACGATGGCGGCCGCCACGTTGGAGCCGCCCTTTCTCCCCCGGGCCACGATGTACGGAACGGAGGAGGCAATGATGAGCTCCTTGCTTTCCACCACGTTGACGAACCCCACTGGCACGCCGATGATGAGTCTGGGCGTCAAAGCGTTCCTTTTCATCAGTTCGTCGATGGCGATCAGGGCCGTCGGCGCGTTGCCGACGGCGAAAATCAGAGGTTTTCCGAGCCGGGCAGCCTTCTCCATGGAGACCGCCGCCCGTGTGACTCCGCGTTCCTTCGCCTCGCGGGCCACGTCCTCGTCGGACATGAAGCAGTGCACCTGGCCGCCGAACTTCGCCAGAGTCGCTTTGCTAATGCCCGCCTTTGCCATCTGGGTGTCCGTGACTATATCGCAGCCGCTTTTCAGCGCCTCGATGCCGAACTGTACGGCACGGTCGGAGAAGACCAGGTTGTCGACGTAGTCGAAATCCGCCGTGGTGTGTATCACGCGCTTTACGACGGGCGCGTTTTCTTCGGGAAGCGCGATGCCGCGCTCGTCGAGTATGCCGCTGATGATCTCAAAGCTGCGGCTCTCGATCTCCATGGGTTTCATGATCTCAAACACGGTGTTTCTCCTTTATGCACGCTCGGCAAAAACCCTCCGCAAAGCGCGGGTTTGCCTGGAAATGAAAGTGCGGGAACCCGGCGTACAGCGTTTCCGATGCAAAGACGCAGTCCCAGCTGCGCCCGTCGGGCTTCTCCGCGGTGAAATCCCCGCCGGTCCGGTCGCAGTCCCAGCGGTGGAACTCGTGGGCCGGGATGTGCTCGCCCCGGCCGCAGAGCATATTGTCCTGTCTGGCCGTGAGAGTGACGTAGCCGAAGCGCGAGAGCTTTCCCGTATCGCGGGCGCCGCCTTTTATAAAGCCCACCATGGGGCTTCCGGCTATGTGCTCCGTCAGGTACATGAATCCGCCGCACTCCGCGATGCAGGGAAGCCCGCGGTCAAGGGCCTCGCGGATGCTCAGGCGCATGGACTCGTTCCGGGAAA
Source organism: Oscillospiraceae bacterium (assembly GCA_017619535.1). Taxonomy (GTDB): domain Bacteria; phylum Bacillota; class Clostridia; order Oscillospirales; family Oscillospiraceae; genus RGIG8048. The sequence goes on from JAFZSD010000025.1 coordinate 22,181, forward strand.
GTTCCTCCGGATAGAGCTCCGGATATCCCCCGCCCAGGATGAGCCCGTGTATGCCGTCGGGCAGCCGCTCGTCCGAGAGCGGGCTGAAGGGGATAAGCTCCGCGCCCATATCCTCCAGCAGTTCAAGGCTGTCCCCGTAGTAGAAGCAGAAGGCCCTATCCTGTGCAACGGCGACGCGGAACGGCTCGTGCCGCTCGATGGCCGGAGGAATAAAACCGAGTTCCGGCGCGGAAACGGCCAGCGCCGCTATCCCGTCTAAGTCGAGGCTCTTTTCCGCCTGGTCCGACAGGAGCTCCAGCTTCGTTTTCAGATCTCCGATCTCGTCTGCGGTGACGAGTCCCAGATGACGGCTCCCGATCTCACTGCCTTTGATATGAGGCATATAGCCGAGCGCCCGGATCCCGAGCCGTTTTTCGATCTCCGGCGCAAGCGACGAATAGATCTTTTCCGGGCAGTCGTTCAGGATAACGCCGCGGATGAAGCTCTCCGGCACGAACGTCAGAAAGCCTTTTATCTGCGCCAGCACTGAAAGGGACGCGCCGCGGGCGTTGACCGTCAAGATCACGGGCGTCCGCGTCTTTTCGGCCAGTTCAAAAGTGCTGGCCCCGGTGCTCACGCCGATCCCGTCGTAGTATCCCATCACGCCTTCGATCACAGTAATATCCCCGCGCGATGAGGCCTTTGCCAGCAGATACCGCAGCGTGTTCTCGTCGAAGAAGAAGGGATCGAGGTTCGTCGACGGCGCGCCGACGATCTTCCTGTGGAACATGGGGTCGATGTAATCCGGGCCGCACTTGGCGGAGGAAACAGCCACTCCGCGCTTTTTCAGCGCACAGAGCAGGGCGAGCGTCACCGTTGTCTTGCCGCAGCCGGAGCCCGTGCCCGCGATCAGCACTCTGCCGGCGCCGTTTATGCTTTTTGAAGGTGTCCGGTCCATATTCCCTCCCGAATAGAAGAAGACCGCGCAAAGCTTATTATGCTCTGCGCGGCCGGTTTTCCGCAGCGTTAACAGTTCCCTTTGCCTTCCGTCCTTCGGCAAAGAGATCGCGGCAAGCAGGTCTTCCGACTCACGCATCACCGGGGATACACGGCCTTCTCGGTCTCCCAATGGCCTGCTTTCGCATCGTGCTCCCTCCGCGTTCACGGCGGCGGTTCCGTCCGGGAATCTCACCCGGTTCTCTATTATCTCATCGCGGCCTTTACGGGAACCGGCCGTGATGAGCACTTGTCGTCGTTATGCAGTTTTTCGGATTCGCTATTTTTCTTTTTAATATTGTAGGCTCTGCACCATGCATTGTCAAGACAGCGCGGCCTTTCACGGGCGTCTGCCGGACCTGAAAAGGTTGACATCATATGCCAATTGGTGTATGCTAACTTCAATTGAATATGTATCCAAGTGCTCGGCAGGGCCTTCGGGCTCTGCCGGGAGAATAGGAAATCCGGTCAAAATCCGGAACGGTACCGCCACTGTGATTGCGACAGTTCGCGCATTGGACGAAAGTCGGCCATTGGGAAACTGAGAAGGCTTTGCGCGAATGACGAGGCATGAGTCAGGAGACCTGCTTGGATATCTGAGGGTGTGCATTCCCACGGATCTTGGGGAGGCAGGCTTGCGTTTGCTGCGTAAAAACGGTCGCGGCGGGATCTTCCCGCCGCGGCTTTGTTTTTCTCCGCCGTCCTGCGGTCCGGGAATCTTATACAGTCAAAAATAAAAAAAGTATACAGGAGGAAAAAAAAGATGAAGAAAGCCAAGATCATTCTTTCCCTGGCGCTGGCGCTGTGCATGATGCTGGTGCTCGTCGCCTGCGGAAGCACGACCCCCGCGCCCGCCGAGAAATCCGATCAGGAACTGGCCGACGAGGTCGCCGCGCTGATCGACGCCATCTACGTCCAGGAACGCAACGACAAGACCGACGAGCAGTGCGCCGCCGCCAAGGCCGCATGGGACGCGCTGACCGACGAGCAGAAGGAACTCGTCGAGGGTGAAGAGGCCGATCCCGACTACTTCGGCCGCGACACCGGCGACGCCTCGAAGGACGATCCCCGCAACGCTGACGATATCGGCGAGAAGGAGCTGCTCGTAGTCAGCTTCGGCACCTCGTTCAATGACAGCCGCGCTCAGGACATCAAGGGCATCGAGGACGCCCTGCAGAAGGCATTCCCTGACTGGTCCGTCCGCCGCGCATTCACCGCCCAGATCATCATCAACCACGTTCAGGCCCGCGACGGTGAGAAAATCGACAACATGGACCAGGCCCTTGAGCGCGCCGTGAAGAACGGCGTCAAGACCCTTGTGATCCAGCCCACCCATCTGATGCACGGCGCCGAGTACGACGAGCTGTGCGAGGCCGTTGAGAACTACAAGGACAAGATCGACACCATCGTCATCGCTGAGCCCCTTCTCGGTGAAGTCGGCTCCGACGCCACCGTCATCAACGCGGACAAGCAGGCAGTTGCCCAGTATGTAGTCGCTGCAGCGGCAAAGGACGCCGGCTTTAACTCCATCGAAGCTGCCGACGAGGCAGGCGTGGCCTTCGTGCTCATGGGCCACGGCACCGCCCACAGTGCCAAGGTCTCCTACTCCCAGATGCAGACTCAGATGGGTACTCTGGGCTACAAGAACGTGTTTATCGGTACCGTTGAGGGCGAGCCCGAAGAGACCGCCTGCGAGAACATCATCGAAGCCGTCGCCGCCGCAGGTTACAAGTCTGTGATCCTTCGCCCCCTGATGGTCGTCGCCGGTGACCACGCCAACAACGACATGGCCGATCCCGATGATCCCGAGTCCTGGCTCAGCACGTTCACCGCCAGCGCCAAATTCGACAAGATCGACACCCAGATCGCCGGTCTCGGCCGCATAGCCGACGTCGAAGCGCTGTACGTCGCCCATACTCAGGCCGCTCTCGACTCCCTGAGCTGAGCGTCGGAAGGAAGATATCCGAGATGAAAAGACTCCTCACCATCCTGCTGCTCCTCGCGCTGTGCTGCTGCCTTCTCCCCGCCTGCGGCTCGGATAAAGAGTCCGCCGGTCTTGCGGACGGCGTCTACTCCGCAGAGTTCAAGACCGACGGCTCGATGTTCCATGTCAACGATGTCTGTGAAGGCAAAGGAACTCTGACCGTAAAGGACGGCAAAATGACCATCCACATAGTCATGCCCAGCAAGAACGTCGTCAACCTGTTCCTGGGCTCGGCTGCGGACGCCCAGAAGGCTGGGGCAGCCCTGATCGATGCCGTACCTGAGTCCGTCACCTACCCCGACGGCCTGACCGAGGAGGTCAACAGTTTTGATTTTGCCGTGCCGTATCTGGACAATGAGTTCGACTGCGCCATCGTAGGCACCAAGGGCAAGTGGTACGACCACAAGGTCTCCGTGTCGAACCCGGTCCCGACGGAGAGCGCGCCTGCGGCGTGATTCTGACGTCTCCGCCGTCCGGCGTACGCACGAGAGCATGACCCTCATACATGACAAACAGCCGCTGGCTTTACAGTCAGCGGCTGTTTTGTGTTTTACCTGACGATTGCGGGGCCAAATCGGGCGCGCGCTCTTGATTTAATCGCGCCGAATCGGTATCATGCAGTTAAAGAATACTGTATCCGTCCCCGGCAGATCCCGCGATCATAACAAAAGAGGTGAACGCTATGTTTGATGTCAACCGACCGATCCTGTTCATCCTTGTCGGCATCATCATCCTCGTGGTGCTGGCCCAGTCCGTGTTCTTCCTTATAAAAGCATGGAAACACGGCCTGGCCATAGGCATGGAAAAGGAGAAAATGAAAAAGACAGCAGCTACGGCCGCCGTATTCACGATAGCTCCCGCCGTCGCCATCGTCATCAGCGTCATCACGCTGGCGAAGGACCTGGGGATCCCTCTTCCGTGGCTCAGGCTGAGCGTAGTCGGTTCCCTGTCCTATGAGACTATCGCGGCAAGCAACGCGGAGGGAGCGATGGGGCTCGTCTTCGGCCAGGTCAGCAGTCTGACGGCCAGTCAGTACGTCACGATCGCCGCCGTGATGACGGTAAGCATCATGGTCGGCATCTGGCTCGTGCCTGTCGTCTGCAAAAAACTCCAGCGCGGCATCATCCGTCTGGAGAACAGGGACAGAAAATGGAGCGAGATCCTCACCTCATCGATGTTCATCGGCATGATCTCGGCTTTTCTCGGTTATGTCTTCTGCGATTTCTCCACCATATTCCACGGCGACACGTCCGGACTCATCCCGGTATTCGTTATGATCCTCTCGGCGGTCGTCATGGCTGTCGCCGGCATTCTGTTCAAGGTCCTTAAATGGCGCTGGATATCCGATTACGCCCTGCCGATCAGTCTCATAGCCGGTATGGCGGGCGCGATCCCGATAACGGCCTGGCTGTCCTGAGGAGGTGCAGAAAATGAAAGAAAATTCCGCTTATCTTGACAGTGTCTACAGATACGGCGCCATCTGGAACATCGGCATGATGATCCTTCTGCTCTTCTTCCCCGTATGCGTCGGCCTTATATTCGACGCAGGACTCGACTGGCACGGTTTTCTGCTCGGTCTTCTGGCCACGGCTCCGATGTACTGGGCCGTCGCAGTCATAGAAGTGTTCACCTACATCCCCATGCTCGGCGCAGGCGGATCCTATCTGTCCTTCGTGACGGGCAACATCTCGAATCTCAAGCTCCCTGTCGCGCTCAACGCGCTGGAGCAGGCCGACGTCAGCATCAATTCGGAGGAAGGCGAAGTGACCTCCACCATCGCCATCGCCGTCTCGAGCATCGTGACCACGCTGATCATCATCCTCGGCGTGATCCTTATCGTTCCGCTGAGGCCCGTCCTCTCGGCGCCAGTTCTCGAACCGGCTTTCGCTCAGATCCTTCCCGCTCTTTTCGGAGGGCTCGCCGTCGTATTCATCTCAAAGAACTGGAAGATCGCCATCGCTCCTCTCATCCTCATGCTGGTGCTCTTCATCTTTATCCCCGCTCTCAACGCAGGCACCGTCGGCATCATGGTGCCGGTGGGCGTGCTCTTTACGATCGGCGTGTCCCGCATCCTTTATAAGAAACATCTTCTCGACTGACGAGGTAAGGAAACATGTGGATACTGTATGTGATACTGGCCCTGATCGTCCTCTTCCTCATCGTGATCGTCTGCCGCGCCCTGGCCTTCAGACCGAAGCCGGAGATCCCTGCGGAGCAGGACGAAGTCGCCTTCGACAGAGACGGGGCCGTCCGGGCGCTGGCGGAACTCGTCCGCTGCAGGACCGTGTCCTACAGCGAACCGGGAAAGGAAGACGACGCCGAGTTCGACAAACTGACGGATATGCTTCCGGAGCTCTATCCCAACGTAGCGGACACATGTTCTCTTCAGCGCTTCCCCGACCGCGGTCTGCTCTTCAGATGGCCCGGAAAGGAACCGGGAGAACCGGCCGTCCTGATGGCCCACTACGACGTGGTCCCCGTAGATGAGGAGAATTGGGAGCGTCCTCCTTTCAGCGCGCTGATAGAAGACGGCGTCATGTGGGGCCGCGGCACTCTGGACACCAAGGTGACCTTCAACGGCATACTGTACGCCGCGGACCATCTCATCCGGGAGGGATTCCGGCCGGAGCACGATATATTCCTCGCCTTTTCCGGCGGAGAGGAGATAAACGGTCCGGGCGCCGAGCACATCGTTGAATACTTCGGGCAGAACGGCATCGTCCCGTCTTTCGTCCTTGACGAAGGCGGCGCCGTGGTCGAGGACGTCTTCCCCGGGGTCAGCGAACCCTGCGCCATGATCGGCATCGCCGAAAAAGGCCAGGTCAATCTGGAATACTCCGTCGCTTCCGGCGGCGGTCACGCCTCCGCCCCCGGCCCGCACACCCCGGTCGGGACCCTGTCGTCCGCCTGCGCGGCGGTCGAATCGCATCCCTTCCCGATGCATATAACGAAGCCGGCGGCGGCTATGTTCGATACCCTCGGCCGCCACTCCTCCTTCGCATACCGGCTGATCTTCGCGAACCTCTGGTGTTTCCGCGGAATACTCGACCGCATCTGCAAAAAGAACGGGGGAGAACTCAACGCGCTGCTGCGGACGACCGTCGCTTTCACGCAGATGTCGGGCAGCGAGGCGCCGAACGTCATACCGTCCCGCGCCTGTATGGTCTCCAATATCCGCCTGAACCCCGCGGACTCCGTGGCTTCCGCCCAGGAATACATCCGAAACGTCGTCAGGGACAGCTCCGTATCCCTCAGGCCTTTCAAAACGATGGAACCGAGTCCCATCTCGGATACTGAGTGCGACGGCTGGCGCAAGGTCTGCGCAGCCGTATCCTCGACCTGGAAAGGGTGCATCGTGTCTCCTTATCTCATGGTCCAGTGCTCCGACAGCCGCCACTACAGCGGTCTGTCCGACCGCGTTTACCGTTTCTCGGCCATGGACCTTACCGCGGAGGAACGGCACAGCATCCACGGAGACAACGAACGCATACGGCTCGAAACGGTCGCCCGTGCGACAGAGTTCTTCATTCGCCTTATAAGACAGTGCTAAATCAAACCCGGCGCCGCCCGGGACGATCAGGTGAACAGGATGATCAGGAAGACCTTCAGACAGATGCTCGTCACACAGATCCTGTCGTCAATGACAGTTCTGATCTGCATGATGATCGACAATATAATGATCGGGCGGTTTCTCGGGGTCGACTCCGTCTCCGCATACGGTCTGGCTTCTCCGGTACTTATGATCTTCGCCGCGTTCGGCAGCATGCTCACCGCCGGCATCCAGGTGATGTGCGGCAAAACGATGGGCAGCGGAGATATGGACGGAACGAACGCCTGCTATTCCGCCGCGGTGTCCCTCGCCCTGTCGGTTTCTTTTGCTGGACTGATCATCGTCTTCGCCCTTACAGCCCCCCTTTGCACTCTCCTCGGCGCCGGTACGCCGGCCCCGGATAACGACGTCTTCTTCCTGACCCGCGACTATCTCCGGGGATTCATCATAGGCGCGCCCGCTTTCATCTCCGCCATGATCATGGTCCCGTTCATGCAGATGTCCGGCAACCGCTCCCGTCTCGTCATCGCGGTCGTGTTAATGACTGTGTCGGATATCCTTTTCGATATCCTCAACGTCTTCGTGTTCCGCGGCGGAATGTTCGGGATGGGACTGGCTTCCAGTCTCAGCTATTACATAGCCTTCTGTTTCGGAGGCTATTATTTCCTGAAAAAAGACTGCATCTTCAAGTTCAGCCTAAATACCGTCCGGCTCCACCTGTGCGGAGAGCTGCTGGAATACGGCATCCCGACCGTAATCAATCAGGTCAGCACCGTTCTTCTCGTTTTCGTCCTGAATAAAATACTTCTCAGGGTGGGCGGAAACCTGTCAGTCGCGGCATATTCCGTCATATCGACAATCGGCAGCTTCTGCTACTGTTTCGGAGCGGGCGCAGCGTCGGTCTCTCTGCTCCTGGCCTCGATCTTCTTCAGCGACGAGGACAGGACCTCTCTCCATTCCCTGATGCGCATCATGATCACCCACGCCGCAGTCATCAAGACCGCAGTCATCATCATCATTCAGTTCGCGGCACCGTTCCTCGTAGGTCTTTTCCTCCCGGACAGCCCCGAGGCAAAAGACATGGCCGCTCTGGGCCTCCGGCTGTTCTCGCTCTCGCTTCTGTCCTGCGCGATGGCCACCACCCTGAAGAATTACTACAACGGCGCAGGCCGAATCCGCTTTGCCGAGCTCATCTCCTTTTTGCAGAACTTCGTTTTCACCGCACTGTTTGCTTTTATCCTCAGCCGCCGCATGGGTACGACCGGCGTCTGGATCGCGTTTGTCTGCGGCGAGACCCTGACCCTTCTCATTGTAGCCGCCGTCGTCTGGTTCAGAAACAAAAAGATCTCCTTCTCGGCGGACGCGTTCTCTATGCTTCCCGCCGATTTCGGTGTGCGGGATGAGGACTGCATGGAAATGACCGTCCGTTCCGTACGGGAGGCGGCAGACGCCTCGCGCAGCGCCTTTGAGTTCTGCAAGGCTCACGGAGAGAACGAAAAGAACAGCATGCTCATATCCCTCTGCGTGGAGGAAATGGTCAACAATATCGTGCAGCACGGCTTCAGCAAGGACAAAAAGGATCACAGCGTAGATCTGCGCATCCTGTTCAAGGATGACTCCCGTCTCATCCGTATCCGTGACAACTGCATCAACTTCGACCCGATAAAATACGTGGAACTGCACCGGTCGGACGACCCTGTGGCCCATATAGGCCTGCGAATGGTCATGAAGATGGTCAAAAGCGCGAACTACGTCAATTCGCTGGGCCTCAACAACCTGACGCTCGTGCTGTAGCATACTGACGGAAAATACAGGATCACAGCGTCAAAGCGGAGCCGCCGTACGGGCTCCGCTTTTTTCTGCCCGCGCGGGGGCGCGAAGCGAAAAAACATTGTATCGGCGGCAGACATTTGGTAAAATAGTATCGGTGAAAGTTCGGATCATATTCTCTTGGGAGCGTTCTGTATGGACATTTTCAGTCTGATCTCTCTGCTGGGCGGTCTCGCCATGTTCCTGTACGGCATGCGCCTTATGGGCGACTCGCTCAAGGAAAACTCTTCCGGCGCGCTGAAGAACGCGATGAGCAAAGTCACGGACAATCCCGTGAAGGCGTTCCTTCTCGGCGTCCTGGTCACAGCTCTCATTCAGTCCTCGACGGCGACCATCGTAATAACCTCCGGCCTGGTCGGAGCCGGCATACTGACGCTGCGGCAGTCCCTGGGCATCATCATCGGCGCCAACGTGGGCACCACCGTCACGGGACAGATCATCCGCCTCCTCGACCTTGACGCGTCCGGCGGCTCTCAGGTCCTCCGCTTTTTCCAGCCGTCGACCCTGGCGCCTATCGCCCTGATAATTGGCATCATATTCATCATGGCCCGCGTCTTTAAGAACTCCCGTTCCGTCGGAAATATCGCCATCGGCTTCGGCATCCTGTTCTCCGGTCTTCTCAACATGACCGGCGCCGTCAACTCGCTGGCCCAGTCGGGCCTTGTGGAACGGCTGTTCTCCGGCCTCGGCGAGAATCCGGTGCTCGGATATATAACCGGCGCCGGCGTCGCCTTCATGCTCCAGAGCTCCTCCGCCACCGTCGGCATACTGCAGGCGTTCTCGTCGACGGGCATGCTGACGTTCAAGGCCATATACACCGTCATCGTCGGTATCTATCTCGGCGACTGCGTGACGACCGCGATCGTCTGCTCCATCGGCGCTAAATCCGACGCGCGGCGCGTAGGTATCGTCAATATACTGTTCAACCTCAGCGAGACCGTCCTGGTGCTCGTCGTCGTCGCGGTCATCCACAGGCTGGGTCTTATCGACGCTCTGTGGGACAGGACGGTCAACTCGAGCATCATCGCGAACACCAACACCGTGTTCAATCTGACCTGCGCGATCGTGCTGATGCCGATGCTCCCTGTCTATGAAAAACTCAGCCGGAAGATCGTCAGGGACGAGCCCGTGCCGGAGCACAAGTACAAGGACATGCTGGAAGCTCTGAACCCCGTCTTCTTCAATACGCCCGCTCTCGCGCTTCAAAGCTGCTACAATACGCTCCTCACCATCTTCACCGCGTCCCGCGGCAATATTGAGAAGTCGTTCCGCCTCCTGGAGCGCTACGACGCGGAAACGCACCGCGAACTGCTCGCGGAAGAAGACGAGATCGACTGCGTCACCGACGCGCTGAGCCGCTACCTCGTGGGGTTCCTTCCCCATCTCCAGCTCGAATATCACGTGTCGATTCTCGACCAGTACTATAAAGTGACGTCAGAGTTCGAACGTCTCGGCGACCACGCTGTCAAGATAGCTGAACACGCCGAGTCCCTGGTACGGGACAACACCTCCTTCTCCTCCGCCGCCCTGTCGGAACTGGCCGTGCTCGAGTCCGCCACCATGCACATCCTCGACGAGACCGACCAGGCCTTCCGCAAGCGCGATGTGGACGCCGCAATGAGGATAGAGCCGCTCGTCCAGGTCATCGGCGAGATCATAACCCTCCTCAAGCGCAACCACCTCGTCCGCATGAGCCGCGGCGAATGCAACGTCTACGCGGACGCGGCCTTCACCGACCTCATGGTGGAATTCCGCAGGATCGCCGACACCTGCTCGAACGTGGGCGTCGCCACGGTCATACGAGTCAAGCCCGAACTTGCCGACCACGAGCATCTCTATTACGAACACATGCACAAGGGCGGCGACCCCGCTTTCGACGCCGCGTACAACCGCGCGCACGCCCGCTACTTCCTGCTTCTCCGGAACGTTTCTTCTGAAGACGTGCCCGATGACGACGAAGAGGCGGAAGAGCCCCCGCTCTTCAGGCTCGCGGAGCTCGGCCCCGATGAAGGCCTTTCCGAAGACGATCCGGAAAACTCCGCGGTATGACGGATCCGATCCGCTGCGCATAAACACGGCGGCAGTCCGCGTGACCGCGGGCTGCCGCCTTTCGATTCGTTTTCAGGTACTCAGCCGGACGGCCGTTCCCGTCCGAAGATGTGGTCTCTCCTGAGGCACAGGATATATACCACCGTGCTCATGGTCCAGGTCACCGGATATATCCAGCACGCGAGACGTATGTCGTGATAAACGTGACCTATCGTGGAAAGAACGATGACTCTGACCGCGCACCAGCATATGAGCATGACCAGAAGCGGCGTCATGGGCCGCCCGAGGCCTCTCATAACAGCGGACGAGACGTGCGAGAACCCGACAAGGCAGAAAAACAGGGAGCTTATGCGGGCTTTCATCGCGCCGTACGCTATGACCTGTGGATCCCGGTTGAACGCGGAAACGATATACGGCGCCAGTATGAACACCGCGACGCCGATGGCCTCCGTTACGAGGATGGTCCCGATGAGGCCGAAACGCGCTCCTTTCCGCACCCGTTCCCGTTCCCCGGCGCCTATGTTCTGGGATATGAACGTAGACATCGCCATCGAGAAGGCGGTCACCGGCAGGAAAGCGAATCCCTCAGCCTTTATATACGCTCCGATACCTGCCATCGCGGCGGACGAGAACGAGTTTATGTATGACTGGATCAGCACGTTCGACAGATCTATGACGCAGTTCTGTCCGGCTGTGGGAAGTCCAAATTTCGTGATCTCCCTCATATCCTGAAGATCGAACCGGATGCTGCGCAGCCTTATCCTTATGCTGTCGTCCCTGCGCACGAGCCTTCTGCCTGCCATGACGGCGGCTGCGCACTGGGACAGAACGGTCGCAAGCGCCGCTCCGTCCACGCCCATCCGGAACACCGCGATGAGGACCACGTCCAGCACGATGTTTATGAGCGAACAGATTATGAGATAGTAGAGAGGGTGCTTCGAATCTCCGCTCGCCTGCAGGATGCCGACGAACGTGTTGTACATCACGAAGCCCGTGCTCCCGGCAAAGTAGATCCTAAGATACAGCGAAGCCTCCGGGAACACGTCGTCCGGAGTCCCCATGAGTCTGAGGACTCCCGGAGTGAGCAGAACGCCCGCCGCCGTCATCAGCACGCTGAAGGCGACGCCCATGGCGACGGTGGTATGCACCGCGCTGGCGGTGCTCTCGTGATCCTGGGCGCCGATACGGCGCGCTATGACGATGCCCGCGCCTATGGAGAAGCCGAGGAAGAAACCCACCGCCATGAAGACGATGGCGCCCGTCCCCGTCACCGCGGCCAGGGCGCTGCTGCCGATGAGATTTCCCACTATGATCGCGTCGGCCGTATTATAGAACTGTTGGAACAGATACCCTATAAAGATAGGGAGCGCATATTTAAGTATCGTCTTGGATATGGGCCCCTCCGTCAGCAGGGTATCCGGTGTTTTCGTATCGTTCATAGCCTTTGTTTCCGTCAGTAACGATCCCGTAGCCTTCTGTGATATACTATAAACCCCACGGCACGGGTTTTCAATCTCCGGGGCGCCGCGTTCCTCGGAAACGGGGATCCCCGGCTGTTTTTCCCCGAAAAAGCGGCAAAAAACGCCGGTTGCAACCGCCGGTTGCGGAAGTTCCAAGCCGCGTTTATGGCCTGCAAGCCCATGTTTTTGCTATATTCTGTTCAGCCGGACGGGAAAACGTCCGGGACGGACAAGGAGGTCTCAAAGATGATACTTGCGGATAAGATAATTGAACTTAGAAAGAAAAACGGCTGGTCCCAGGAGGATCTGGCCGAGAAGATGGACGTCAGCCGCCAGTCCATATCCAAATGGGAAAGCGCCCAGTCCGTGCCCGACATGGGCCGCATCGTACGGCTGTCCGAGCTCTTCGGCGTCAGCACCGACTTTCTTCTGAAAGACAATATTGAAATGGAAGAGCCCCGCACGGACGAATACTCTGACTCCCCTCTCCGCACCGTGTCGCTGGAGGAGGCGTCGAACTTCCTGCGTATGCGCGAGCACAACGCGCCCCGCATCGCGCTGGGCGTACTGATGTGCATCCTGTCTCCCGTACTGCTCATCCTTCTTGGCGGTGCCAGCGATTACGGCGTGCTCCCGCTCACCGAGAACCAGGCCGTCGGAATCGGTCTCGTCGCACTGTTCGTCCTCGTTGGCTGCGCGGTGGCCCTTTTCATCACCTGCGGCCTGCGCTCGAGCAAATATGAATATATAGAAAAAGAGCCCATAGAAACGCTCTACGGAGTAGACGGCATGGTCAGGGAACGCAAAGAGAACTACCGTCCCACATTCTCTCTCCGTCTCACGATCGGCATCGTCCTCTGCGTCGTTTCCGTTATTCCCCTGTTCATCACGCTCATCATGAACGGCGGCGAAAGCTTTTCCGCCGTCCTCGGCGTGTGCGCGATCCTCGTGATCGTGGCCGCGGGAGTCATGCTCATCGTCGATTCCTCCATAATCTGGGACGGCTTCAAACAGCTCCTCGAGGAGGGGGACTACTCCCGCACCGAGAAAGCCGACGCGAAGAGATACGGCTGGATAAGCGGCACCTACTGGATGCTCGTGACCGCGGCCTTCCTTGCCTGGAGCTTCATAACGGGCCGCTGGGACCGCTCCTGGATAATCTGGCCCATAGCGGGCGTGGCATTCGGCGCGTTCAGCGCGATCCTCAAAGCGACCGGCAGGAAGAACGGCTGAAACCTGAATACAGCGCTTCGCGCCCCGTGAAAACGGGGCGCTTTTTCATTCCCCCAGGACCGTGATGCATGATACAATAAATATGATGATCGTGTAACCTTTTCTGCTGATCTCCGCTTATTAGAGTGAAGGGCCCGAATACGACGAAGGGAGGCCGCCGCAAAATGGATGATGACAAGATAGTGGATCTCTATCTGGCGAGAGACGAGAGCGCGATAGCGCAGACCGCACAGAAGTACGGTCCCCGGCTCAGGCAGATAGCAGAGCGCGTCCTCGGCGACCCCTCCGCGGCGGAGGAGTGCGAAAACGAGACCTACATGAAAGCGTGGGAGCTCATCCCTCCGAACGAGCCGAGAACGTATCTGTTTCCGTTCCTCGGCCGGATAACGCGGCACGTCGCCATCGACGAATACAGGAAATGCAGCAGCCTTAAACGGCAGGGGGTCTTCTGCGAGCTCACGCGGGAGATGGAGGAGTGCATACCCGCGGGCTGCCGCGCCGAGGACGGCGCGGAGGCGCTCGAACTCAGCCGGAGCATAGACTCCTTCCTCGGGACCTGCACGCCGCAGCAGCGGAACGTCTTCGTCAGAAGGTACTGGTATTTCGACTCGGTCTCCGAGATAAGCGGGCGGTACGGTTTTTCACGAAGCAAGGTAAAGACCATGCTGTTCCGGCTGAGAGAAGGACTCCGGAGTCACCTGGAAGAGGAGGGCTACACGATATGAACGGATACGATCTTATTGACGCCGTCGGCGCCATCGACGAAAAATACGTGGCGGAGGCTTCCGCCGAAAAGAAGAGTACGGGAAGACGCTGGGTCAGATGGGGCGCGCTCGCGGCGTGCCTGTGCATCATCGTCGGCGGCGTGTATCTCGCGACCCGTCCCCGCGGCGGAGCGGACATACCTGCGCCGATGCCCGCCGAAGCTGCTGAAGTAAAACCGGCGCCGGTCGTCCCCGCCCCCGTCTCCAAGGACGACGTCACGGAGCAGGGTGGCGGCGGATTATACATCCCGGCGATCGATCTTCCTGAAAATACCGAAGGCGAGATGGATATGATCGGCCTCATCGTCTACCGGGGCGGCATATACACGCAGTCGGGATTTTACTCCGGCGATGAAGCGCTGGCGATCGAACCGCTCGTCGGCGAATACCTAGGCACGTGCGACGGCACGATCGACGAGTGGTCCGCACGCGAGGAGTATGAGAGGGACTTTGCCGGAAACATCCCCGGCGACTTCTATGCCGTCGAGGGCTACGACATCGGTTTCCGGATCTGCATGGTGCACGAGTGGCCTGATGAAACCGGGTCTCCGACGACTGTCATAGAATTCTTCGACCGTCTGAACGATATAACTCTGACCACGGGCGGGGATCTCTTCGAGAACAGGCTCCATCTGCGCGGCAGGGTCGAGGACATCGTCTGGCAGTCCCACGACGACTGGAACTGGAACCGCGGCAATTTCAGGGATGCCGGCTTCGATCCCGGGACGTGGGATGCCTTTATCGACACGCTCGACGAAGGAGGATTCGTCTACACCTGGGATCCAGACCGCAGCAGCGCGTTCTATGAGGGCGTTCCCAACAGCAGGATCTACGACACTCCGAACCAGGCGCATCTGACGCTTTCGATGGAGGACGGCACCCGTGTAGAGCTACGCCTCATCGAAGGCGGCTACGTCGGCTACGGTCCGCTCAACTGGTATTTCGTAAAAATGCCCGGCGACGCGTTCGACGCCGTCTACGACGCCTGCGGCGGCACGCACGAGACCGGCTGGGCGGTCGCAAGATAACGTCTCGCAAGAGGTTCAAAAAATGAAAGCCGGCGCTCTTGATGAGCGCCGGCCTTTTGCCGTTTAAAGAGTTTTTTGCGGCGGAGCTTTCAGGCCTCCTCCTCCGTGCCGATGGACTCCTTGACCGTGACCATGATCTTGCGGTCATAGCAGGAGAATATCGAATCCACGCGTTCCATATCCGGTGCTTTCGTGAAAGCGCTCACCAGCGGGACGATTATGAATCCGGCCAGCATGCAGAACGCGCCGGCGTTTATAGGGGACTTCAGGATCGCCGGGAAAGCGCTGCGGACGAGGACGTTTGCCAGCATCACGACGGTGGAGAATATGAAGTTCACGGTGCAGGCCGCCTTCGTCGTGCGCTTCCAGTAGAGACCGTACAGGAACGGGGCCAGGAACGCGCCGGCCAGCGCGCCCCAGGACACGCCCATGAGCTGCGCGATGAACGATACGTTCGAGTTATACTGGAAGATCGCGATCACTGCGGAGATGACGATGAACACCGCTATGAGGATCCTGATGGATATGAGCTGCTGCTTTTCGTCCATCTCCTTCTTGACGCTTCCCTTTATGAAGTCGAGGGTGAGCGTCGAGCTGGATGTGAGCACCAGGGACGAGAGCGTGGACATGGAGGCGGAGAGGACAAGGATAACTACTATAGCGATGAGTATCGCGGGCAAGCCGGAGAGCATGGCGGGGATAATGGCGTCGAAACCTTCTGTCGCAACGTTGACCCTGTCGCCGAAGAGCCTTCCGAAACCGCCGAGGAAGTAGCATCCGCCGGCGACTACGAACGCGAACAGCGTGGATATCACAGTGCCTTTGTTGATGGATTTCTCGCTCTTTATCGCGTAGAATTTCTGGACCATCTGCGGAAGTCCCCAGGTGCCGAGAGACGTGAGTATCATGACGCCCAGTAGGTTTACCGGATCGGGCCCGAAGAAGGAGGCGAAGATGCCCGGAGTCTCGGAGACGGAAGTATCCGTGACCTTACCCAGAGCGTCCAGTGCCGACATGAATCCTCCCTGGCTCTTGAGGACCGCGACGATTACGGCTACGATGCCGAACAGCATTATGATGCCTTGGATGAAATCGTTGACTGCCGTCGCCATGTATCCGCCGGCGATGACATATACCGCAGTCAGCACCGCCATCGCTATGACGCACACGGAGTAGTCGATGCTGAACGCCATGCCGAACAGGCGGGAAAGGCCGTTGTAAAGAGACGCTGTATAGGGGATGAGAAAAATGAAGATTATCGCGGAGGACACGAGCTTCAGTCCTCTGGAGTCGAAACGCCTGCCGAAGAACTGGGGCATCGTGGCGGAATCGAGATGCTGGGTCATGATCCTAGTCCTGCGGCCGAGGACTACCCAGGCCAGGTAGGAACCGAGTATGGCGTTTGCTATGCCGGCCCATGTGGCCGCTATACCGTATTTCCATCCGAACTGTCCCGCGTAGCCCACGAAGACGACCGCGGAGAAGTAGGAGGTGCCGTATGCGAACGCAGTGAGCCACGGACCGACGTTGCGTCCTCCGAGGACGAATCCGTTGACGTCTGTTGCGTGTCTGCGGCAATAGATGCCCACACCTACCATGATTCCGAAGAAAATAACGAGTATCGCGATTTTTACACCAAGACCGGACATAATTGACCATGCCCCTTTCCAAAAAAATAAATCCTCCGGCCCGTACGGGCACAGAGGACGAAATTACTTCGTGGTACCACCTCAGTTTACCGTGTCCTCACGGACGCGGCCTCTGGGATACTTACATATCCGCAGCGCTGTAACGGGCGCCCCCGTCTCTCTTACTCGCGCTTTTCGCGCTTTCGGATCGCAGCTCGGAAGGGTAATTCAGACACTGCGCTCTGCCGTCTTGCACCGACCGGCGGCTCTCTGAAAAAGCGATCCAGCGTCTTACTGAGTCTTCGTCATCGCGTTTCTTGTGTCGTACTTTAACACTTTAACTTGTAAAAGTCAATAGCGTTTTTTCTAATTTTTCAGCCGTTTCCCGGACGGCGGCTATACAAAGTGCCCGAAACCGGCGCAGGTCCCGGGCTCATCCCCCGCCCTTTCGCATTGCGCCGCCGGGCATAAACTGTTATAATGGCCGCATAAGGTCATTAAGGAGCGTCCGACATGAAGACACTTATAGAACTGTATGACGAACGGCCGGTCGAAAACGTGCTCGCGGGGGAGATCTTCCGCCCCGAGACGATCGTGTTCCTGTGCCCCACCGAAGCGGCCCAGGACAAGGTCATGCAGAGAAAGATGCGGGAGTTTTTCGCACACCGCGGCGTGAAGACCGAACTCGTGTTCCTTGAGAGCAGCATGTACTACGCCCAGAAGATAAAAAAGCAGCTCCAGACGGTCACGGAGACGTATCCCGACTGCGTCCTGGACATAACGGGCGGCACGGACGCCGCGCTCTTCGCCGGCGGCGCGCTCTGCGCCGAGACAGGCATACCCGCATTCACGTACAGCCGCAAACAGAACAAGTTTTTCGACATCCACAACGCGCCCATGGCAGAGGACCTCGAATGCAAGGTCGAATACAGCGTCGAGGACTGCTTCCTCATGGCGGGCGGAGCTCTCCGCACGGGCCGCGTGGACAACGCAGCGCTCAGCGCGTATCTGGGAGATATCGAACCGTTCTTCAATACTTATATGAAGCACCGCCGCGACTGGGTGGAGATCATAAACTACATCCAGCGCGTCTCGTACGTCCCCAAGGACGACCCGATAACTCTCGACGTGTCCGGTGCGTATGAGGTCAAGGGCGAGCGCGGCACCCGCATAAAGGCCGACGAGCCCGCGCTGAAGGACTTCGAGGAGATAGGCTTCATAAAGGACCTGCGCTTCACGGACGACGGCGTCTCCTTCCGCTTCCGCGACGAGATGACGCGCACCTTCCTCCGCGACGTCGGTATGGTCCTTGAGCTCTACGTATATAAGGCCTGTCTCGACAGCAGGCTGTTCGGCGACGTCGTAACCAGCGCGGTCGTCGACTGGGACAGCGACCACATGCGTGAAGGAGTCACAAATGAGATCGACGTCATGGCGACCCGGGGCATCGTGCCGCTCTTCGTGAGCTGCAAGACCGGCGACATCAGCACCGAGGCGATAAACGAACTGGCCATACTTCGCGACCGTTTCGGCGGGAACATAGCAAAAGCCGCCATCGTCACGGCGGAGCGCTGCCGCGCCATAACCCGGCACCGGGCCTCCGAGCTCTCGATCGAGGTCATAGACATCGACGACATCTCCGATGGCCGTCTCGAATGGCACATCGTGAAGCTCATGAAATAACGCAGCGTTATAAGAAAAGCGCCCGAAGCTGTCCGACCGGACAGCTTCGGGCATATTTTTTGTTTGGTTCCTGAAACAGGTCAGATCCACAGTTTCGCCGCCGTAATGATGAGCGCCAGCAGCAGCGAAAAAACGATCAGGTATATCCAGTCTCTCTTCTTCATGACGAGCCTGCGCATGCTGGTGCGCTTCGGAAGCGCCCGGAACGCGCGGGCCTCCATGGCCACGGACATCTGCTCGCTCCTGCGTATCGCTCCGGCGACTATGGGCACGGCCGTTTTCAGATACACCTGCAGGCGCTGTCTTACGGGCACCTTTTTTATCCTGGTCCCGCGCATCTGAACGGCGCACATCACGTCCTGCGCCTCTTCTCTCAGGAGGGGCAGGAAATGCAGTCCGGCCATGACCATGAACGACAGCTCGTAGGGCAGGCCCAGCTGGTTCAGGGCAAGCAGGTAGTCCCTCCGCCGGCCGGTAAGTATTATGAGCGCCGAAAGGAGCACTGTCAGAAGACGCAGCATGACGTAAAGGGCCGCGTTGAGCCCTCCGCGGGTCACGAGCGTGAAGTTCCCTATCCGGACAAGGGGATCGCCGCTCCTGTCGAATATGCACTGGAGGATGAATACGGATATGATCAGCCCCACCGCCCCGCGCACGCGCCAGAGCGCTTTGCTCACAGGCACACCGCCCGCAGCGAGAATAAGGAGCGTGAAAACCAGGAGCATGAGCATCAGCACCGGATCTCTCGCAGCCACGGAGGCCGTGGAGATCGCGAGCATCATGAAAAGCTTTACTCTCGGGTCGAGCGTCTCGAGCTTCACTCGATCACCCACTCTCTGGTGGCGAACCTCTCGATGAAGCTCCGCTCGTGGCTGACGAACATTATGCCGCGGCCTTCCGCGCTGAGTTCCTCCAGGGCGCCGCCGAGGCTCTCCCGGGCCTCCATGTCGAGTCCGGAGGTCGGCTCGTCGAGCACTATGTACCGGGGATCCATCGCCAGCACGGCCGCGAGCACCGCCCGCTGCTTCTCGCCCTGGCTCAGAAGGCCGGGGAACGCGTCTCTCCTGTTCTGCAGGCGGAAGAACTCTATGTATCTGTCCGCCCGCCTCTCTATCTCCTCTTCGGGCAGGCCCATGTTCACCAGCCCGTACTTTATCTCCTCGTCCAGCGTGGCGCAGAACAGCTGCCGGGACGGATCCTGGAACACGCAGCCGACGCGTTTTCCTATCTCGAACAGGTCGAGAGGCGCGGTGTCCTCGCCGTCTATAAGGATGCGCCCGGACGACGGGCGCAGTATCCCCGTGATCAGACGCACGAGCGTCGTCTTGCCGCAGCCGTTTCTCCCGGTCACGGCTACGCGCTCACCGGGGCGTATCTCCCCGCTGAGGCCTTTTATAAGCTCATATTCAGCTTTCGGGTACGAGAACCGTACGTCCTCAAGGCTTATCATGGAGCTTTCCGTCCCTCAGATATAAAATGCGGTCCGCGTAGGGCGCAAGCGACAGGTCGTGCTCTACGGCGACGACGGTGCACCCGCGTTCCAGCAGCCGTTTCACGGCGTTCAGGACCAGTTCCCTGCTCTCTGCGTCGAGCCCGGTCATAGGCTCGTCCAGTACTATCACCCTCGGTCCGAGAATGAGCGTGGACGCGATCGTAACCAGCTTTTTCTGACCGCCGGACAGTTTCGCCGGATCGCTCAGCGCCATCCCGGAAAGGCCGAACTCCGCCATGGTCCCGTCCACCCGGCGTCTTATCTCCTCCGGCGGCACGCAGAGGTTCTCCAGCCCGAAAGCGAGCTCGTCCTCCACTGCCGTACAGACGAGCTGGTCGTCCGGATTCTGGAACACCAGCGCTATATGCTGCGCGCACTCATGGAGCGGAGCATGGGGAATATCTACGCCGTCGACAGTGACGCTTCCGGAGAAGGCCACCGCCTCGGTGCGCGGCAGTATGCCGCAGAGGCAGCTGCACAGTGTGGTCTTTCCGCTGCCGGAGAGCCCCGCGAACACCAGCGCCTCGCCTTCTTCCGCCGTGAAGCTCAGCCCGTCGAGAACACGGGGACCGTCCTCATAGGCGAGCGACAGATCCTTTACCTCTATGATGTTCACGGCGTCCTCACCTCACTTCCAGAGCGCAGACGTATTTCGCGCTCCTGTTGCCGAACTCGTCGTCCGTCATGAGCACTCGGAAGGGTCCGCTGCCGCCGTCCTCCTGCCCGCCGAGGCCCTCGCCGTTTTTAGCGTATACCAGGAGAGCGCCGTCGCTTTCGCGGACCTCATCCGCCGGGCAGACGGATACGAACCCGTCTTCCGACCTTATCACGACCTGAACAGCGCCGGAAAGATCCAGCCCTGCGTCTTCAAGCAGCACGCGCAGGGGCACGCCCCGGAAGACCCCCTCGTCGTTGTCGAAACTGGCGGATACTATCTCCTTCTGGATATCGACATACGGAAGCTCTTTTATCTCCGCCATGGTATAGATCTTTTCGGTCCCGCCGCCGGAGACTGTTATCTTTCCCGGCTCCGACGCCGCGGGGCGGTTGAGCAGGGACAGTACAAGCGCGCCTGCCGCCAGAACGATCAGGACGGCGGCTGCTATCAGTATGTTTCTCTTCTTTGCAGTCATATCATACCACTTATTATCTGTTTATTATCTGTAATGCATCTGTCACCGCGTGATATACGGAACGAAAATGTCCGAAACGGCAAAGTCGCCGTGAGTGCCTTTTCTGTCTGCGTAGGCGGCATCGCCCGTGCCGTCCTGCACGTGCTGTCCGTGGTCGGATGTTATAATGACGCGTCCGTCCCATGCGGCCAGAAGCTCCCCGCACCAGGTATCGGCCGCAACGAGCGCGTCTCTCGCCTCGTCGGATACCGGGGAATACTCGTGGGACGAGTCGTCCACGCTGTGGAAATGGACCAGCATCAGATCGCATGAGCCTGTTTGCTCCATCGCGCGTTCGAATATCTCGTCGTCTCCCGTCCCGCTGCCGTTAAGGTCGGGTGAAAGCTCAAGCTCGGCGTCCGGCAGCGCCAGGATCTGTATGTCTCCCTCGGACACGTAGGACGCAAGGCCCAGCGAAGAGGCATATGTGAAGACCGTATCGCACTCTACCGCATGGATGCCCCGCTTCGTGACTCCGTTCTCCGCGGGCGGCCGCCCCGTGACCATTGCCGCGTAGTTCACCGGCGTTATCGTGGGATAGACGGACGCGCATATCTCAGCAGAGAGCTTTCCGATATTGGGAACCGCTCCGTCCTCCGCTGCTCGCATAAAAGCCTGCCAACCGAGGCCGTCTATGTATATGATCATCACGCGCTCTCCCGCGTCCAGCCACTTCTCCGCCTGCAGGGCCGCGTCCATGACCGTATGCTGCGGCGGGTTCACTATGACGCCTGTGAGCGCCTCCCGGACTTTGTAATCTTCTGCCCGGAATACGTCGCCTTTCTTCGTATATACTAGACATTCGCCTTCCACAGTGCGCGCGCTCACGTCTTTCATCTCCGTCATCGCCGACGCGTCGATGACGGTGTATGTGCCTTTCGCGCCGCAGCCGGACGTAACCAGGATAAGCAGCGCTGCCGCGGCGCATACCGCCCGCGGCAGCAGTTTTCCCGAAACGTTTCTCACGTCTTTTTCCTCCTGATCCCGTAACGGCTCAGCGCCTCCAGAAGCAGCCAGCTGAGCACTCCTCCGACGCCGCCGGAAAACGCGGCGACGCAGAGGCTGAGAAGCATCGGTATCAGGGGAAGCGAAAAGAATACGAAGTTCACGCATACCGTGCCCGCGACGTTTGCCAGTATCCCCGCAAGTAGCGCCAGAGGCATCGAGTCGATCCCGCGGCGCAGGACCAGGAACACGAGATCCACGAGGATCCCGGGCGCGGTATAGCTCAGCAGGCTCATGGCCCCGTGAGAACCGGATACTCCCGTTATCATGACGAGGATCGCCTGCACGAGGCCGACGAGCGTCGCGGTACCGTGCTTTCCCGTGAGTCCGAAGGCCACGACCATCCACATCATGTAGAGGCCGCCGGCCAGGGCCCCGCCGGGTATCATCAGCGGCGTGCTTATAAGATGCGCGAGGGGCACGACGACGGGCTTTATCGCTATGCCCAGCGCGGCCATCGCGGCGATCAGCACCAGATCCCGCACTGTGAATTTTCTGAAAAGACCTTTCATCAGATGACCTCTATGCTCACGATCCCCCGGGTCCAGTACGTGCGGTTGTACTCGCCCTCTATCTGCTGGCCCATCACGAGGCGCAGAGCGCAGGGCGCGCCGTCCTCGCTCCACGCGAGGATCATGCTCAGCGCGGCGGAAGGATCCTGTTCATTTATATATACGGCGTCTATGGCGCTGCGGGTATGTCCCGCGGTGTATCCGTCGCCGGCGATAAACACAGCCTTGCTGAGATCCCATGCGCCCACCACCTGCTCCAGCAGGTAGCTCACGCTGATCCCGACAAAGTAGTATGTGGCCTCCTGGGGCTCTTTGCCGCGGGAGAAGTAGTCGGCGCCGACCGTGCCGCCCAGTTCCATCAGATCGGCCAGAGAGAAGTACCAGTCGTGCGACAGCGACGCTCCGTATACGGTGAGTATCGTGTCGCCGGAAAGCTCCGAATACGGCTCCGGCTCCGGCTCGGGTTCCGGTTCCGGTTCGGGCGCCGGTTCCGGTTCATTCTCGGGTTCGGGCGTCGGTTCCGGTTCATCCTGCTTCTGTTCCGGCTGTTTCTCCGGTTCAGGCTCAGCCTCTTTTTCCGGCTCTTTCTGATCTTCGGGCTCCGGCTCCGGCTGCTCCGGCTTTTCCGCCGGTTCCTCCTCCGCCTTTTCGGGAGTTGTCTGCTCCGGCACGGTCTCCGCCGTGCCGGCATCGGCGTCTTTCTCCGGCGTTACAGCCGCGGACTGTTCATGCTGCGCAGGCGCGTCCGGCGCCGTTTCGCCGGCAGGCGTCTGCGAACCGCACGCCGCTATTAGCAGCAGAGCGGCCGCAAGAATTATCGTCAGGAGTTTTTTCATTCCATTCAGCCCCGATGCAAAAACGTTCCGGCAAAAACTTTCCTGCCGCCCGTCGGAATACCGCCGTCGGACCGGAAGGCACATATGCCCGTTTGCCTGCGTCAGTATATATTTTATATAATATGTTTGTCAAAGCTGTCATGGTACCTTCGAATTGTTCTCTGCACAACAATTCCCTCCGTTTCCGCGTTCATTGCGATTTTTGTGAAAAAAAGCATGACATACGGCGGAATTTGCCGTATACTTGGTACATTGATCTTACCAGGAGGCGACAGATATGCAGCATCTGACGATACCGGCGGGATACGTCCCGAAGCTGTCCGTCTATGAGACGCAGAAAGCGATAGAGTTCATCAAACAGAGCTTTCCGAAGAATCTCGGCGCGGCTCTCAACCTCAAGCGCGTGTCCGCGCCCCTCTTCGTGCGCACGGACAGCGGTCTCAACGACAACCTGAACGGCGTCGAGCGCGCCGTCTCCTTTGAGATACCCGCCGCCGGCGGCGTCGAGTGCCAGGTGGTGCAGTCGCTGGCCAAATGGAAGCGTCTCGCTCTCAAACAGTACGACTTCCGTCTCGGCAAGGGCCTCTACGCCGACATGAACGCCATCCGGCGCGACGAGGAAGTCCTCGACAACCTCCATTCGGTCTATGTGGACCAGTGGGACTGGGAAAAGGTCATCTCCGAAGACGACCGCAACGTCGATTTCCTGAAGGACACCGTAAAGCGCATAGTGAACGCGGTCTGCAACACCTGCGACGAGCTCAAGTGGGAGTTTCCCCAGCTGACGGCGGAGATAAACCGCGACGTTACTTTCATCACGACCCAGGAACTCGAGGACATGTATCCCGGCCTCTCCCCCTCTCAGCGGGAGGACGAGTTCGCCCGGGCCCACGGCACTGTCTTCATAATGCAGATAGGCAAGACGCTGCGTTCAGGGATAAAACACGACGGCCGCGCTCCCGACTATGACGACTGGGAACTCAACGGCGACATCATCCTGTGGAACGAGCTCCTTGGGCGCGCCTTTGAGATCTCCTCGATGGGCATCCGTGTAAACGCTGAATCGCTCAGAAAACAGCTCGCTGAAGCGGGCTGCGAGGAACGCGCCCAGCTGCCCTTCCACAAGGCCCTGCTGAACGGCGACCTGCCCCAGACCATCGGAGGCGGCATAGGCCAGTCCCGTCTCTGCATGTTCCTCATGGGATGCGCCCATATAGGCGAGGTCCAATCCGGCATCTGGGACGAGGATACGATCGCGGAATGCCGCAGAAACGGCATAAACCTTCTCTGATCCGGTCCCGAAAAACGGAAAGACAAATTGACCCGGCATACCGGCTGTGGTACAATGATCGAAGAAATCTACACCGGCTCTGCGCCGGATAAACGTGCAGGAGGAAAGATAAATGGAAAAACTCGTTTACACAGGCAAGACAAAGAATGTTTACGCGCTTGACAACGGCAACTATCTCCTCAAGTTCAAGGACGACTGCACCGGAACGGCCGACGGCGTGTTCGACCCCGGCTGCAACTCGGTGAGCCTCTCTATCGAAGGCGTCGGCAAGGTCAACCTCCGCATGTCCATTTACTTCTTTGAAAAGATCCAGGCCGCCGGCATAAAGACCCACTATGTGAGCGCCGACCTCGACAACGTGACCATGGAAGTCCTCCCCGCCAAAGTGTTCGGCAAGGGTCTCGAGGTCATCTGCCGCTACAAGGCCGTCGGCAGCTTCTACCGCCGCTACGGCGATTACATCGAAGAGGGCGCCGATCTGCCCGCCTACGTCGAGATGACGTTCAAGGACGACGCCCGCGAAGACCCGCTGGTTACCAAGGACGGTCTCATCGACCTTGGCGTCATGACCGGCGAGCAGTATGACGAGATCAAGGAGATGACCCGCAAGATCACGAAGATCGTCGCCGACGATCTCAAGGAAAAGGGCCTCGACCTCTACGACATCAAGTTCGAGTTCGGCTACAGCGGCGACGACGTCATCCTCATTGACGAGATCGCCTCCGGCAACATGCGCGTCTACAAGGACGGCGAGTACATCCCGCCCATGACGCTCTCCGAGCTCTTCTTCGCAGAATAATCGTTTGTCCGAACGTCCAGGCGCCCGTTCCGGCCGGAACGGGCGCCGGCTTTATCATCCGCCGCGAGCGGTTCCAGGAAGGAGGCGTACAGGTGAAAAGCTCAGAGGAGAAACGCGGCACGCTGCTGGTTTTCATATCCGCTGTGCTGTTCAGTCTCGGCGGGCTGTGCATGAAGATGATCCCCTGGTCGGGGATGGCGATAAACGGCGCGCGCTGCCTTCTGTCCGTCATCATCAATTACGCCTTTCTCCGCCTTACCGGACGGAAGCTCAGGGTCAACCGCTGGATCCTGCTCGGAGCGGCCTTCGTATTCCTGACGAACGCCCTCTTCGCCGTCGCCAACAAGCTGACCACGGCGGCCAACGCCATCGTCCTGCAGTTCACTGCTCCCGTTTTCACCGTTCTGCTAGCGTGGCTCTTTCTGCGTGCCAGACCGAAAAAGGCGGACGTCATCGCCTGCGCGGTAGTCCTTCTCGGCATAGTGTGCTTTTTCCTGGACAGTCTGTCGGCCGGCGGCATGCTGGGGAACGCCATCGCGCTGTTCACCGGCCTCACCTACGCCGGCGTGTTCATGCTGAACTCCCTTCCCGACGCGGATCCCATATCCTCTGTCATAATCGGACATCTCGCCGGAGCGGTCTTCGGCCTGCCGTTCCTCATGCGCGAGACCGACTTCTCTTTCCAGCCGATAGCGTACGTCGTGGTGCTCGGCGTGTTCCAGATGGGCCTCGCATACGTCTGCTTCACCACCGGCCTCAAACACACGCCAGCCGTGACCGCGAGCCTTATATCCGGTATCGAACCAGTTCTGAATCCCACGTGGGTCGCTCTCATCTACGGCGAGGCGATAACCGCGATGTCGGTCATAGGCGGCGTCATCGTCATCGGGGCCATCGTTGTCTACAGCGTGTACAAAGCGCGCAATAATGCCGAAACGGCGCGGCCGGGCGGCTGAATTTTTTGTATATTATACTGTTGACATACACATCCCCGTGTGATAGACTCACGCCATAATTCAATATCAAAGGCTGTGACGAAGACGGCCGGAGCGGTGTGCTTCAGAGAATCGGCGGGTGGTGCAAGCCGACAGTATGACGCTCCAGGTGCCCATCACTTCCGAGCCGGAGGCCCGAACGCATCTGTCAGTAGGCGTCTCCCGTGAATGCTGCGTTAATGCAAAGGACTTGATGGAGTCCGCAGAGAGGCGTCTTTTCAGACGCAATTTGAGTGGTACCGCGGGTAATGACCCGTCTCAAAGGATCGACTTTGAGACGGGATTTTTTGTTGCAGGAGGCAATTATCATGGACAAGACCTATACCGAAGTGAACAAGCTCATCGAGATCGCGACCCGAATCAAGGAGATGCGCGAGATCAAGGGCTATTCCGTAAACGAGATGGCCGAAAAGACCGACGTCAGCCCCGTCGAATACAGGCGGCTGGAGTCCGGCGCCGTCGACTTCCCGTTCACTTTCATACACAAGTGCGCTCTCGCCTTCGGTCTTGAGATAACCGACCTCCTCGAGGGCTACAGCGCGAAGCTGTCGTCCTATACCGTGACGAGAAAGGGCCAGGGCCAGATGACCGCCGACGAGGAGGGCATCGAGATTCGGAACCTCGCCCCGCTCTTCAAGAGCAAGCTCGCCGAGCCCTACTGGGTCAAGTACGAATACTCCGAAGAACAGCAGGACGCGCCCATCCACCTCACCAAGCACAGCGGCCAGGAGTTCGACATCGTCATCTCCGGCAAGCTGAAGGTCCAGGTGGGCCGCCATGTCGAGGTCCTCGAGGAAGGCGACAGCATCTACTACAACAGCTCCGCTCCCCACGGCATGATCGCCGTCGGCGGACAGGACTGCCTGTTCCTCGCGGTCGTCATGACCGGCGACGACACCGGCGAGGCGGAGATCCGTCAGACGGTCTCCACCGCGATGAAGACTGAAAAGCTCATCTGCGAGGAGTTCATCGACACAGTCGAGGACGAGAACGGCGCGCTGACCAAGATCCGCTTCTTCAACGACGACTCATTCAACTTTGCCTTCGATATCGTCGATGCCATCGCGGACAAGGCGCCTGAAAAGCTCGCCATGGTCCACGTCGCGAACGACAAGACCGAGCGCCGGTTCACCTTCAAGGATATAAAGAAGGAGTCGAACCGCACCGCCAACTACCTGCGCTCCCTCGGCGTCAAAAAGGGCGACCGCGTCATGGTCGTACTGAAGCGTCACTATCAGTTCTGGTTCACCATGATCGCTCTCGAGAAGATCGGCGCCATCGCGATCCCGGCGACCAACCAGCTCCAGCAGCACGACTTCGAATACCGCTACGAGACCGCCGGCGTCTCCGCGATCATCTGCACGGCGGACGGCGACACCGCGCATCAGGCCGATCTCGCGGCCGAGAAATTCCCGCGGGTCGCGACGAAAGTCATCGTCGGCGAGCCCCGGGAGGGCTGGCGCGACTTCAACAGCGAGTACAAGATGTTCAGCAGCCGCTTCGAGCGCACCGAGGATTCCATCAGCGGCGACGACCCCATGTTCATGCTCTTTACCTCCGGCACCACCGGATATCCGAAGATCGCGCTGCACACCTGCAAGTATCCCCTCGGCCACTACATCACCGCCAAGTACTGGCACTGCGTCGAGCCGAACGGTCTCCACTTCACCATCGCCGAGACCGGCTGGGGCAAAGCCCTCTGGGGCAAACTGTTCGGACAGTGGCTGTGCGAGGCAGCCGTGTTCGTATACGACTTCGACCGCTTCAACGCGGACGAGATACTCCCGATGTTCGCAAAATACCACATCACCACGTTCTGCGCGCCTCCCACGATCTACCGCATGCTTATCAAGCAGGACATCTCCAAGTACGACTTCTCCTCCGTGAAGCACGCCACCACCGCGGGCGAAGCGATGAATCCCGAAGTGTTCCGCCAGTTCGAGAAGGCCACGGGCCTTAAGATCATGGAGGGCTTCGGCCAGACCGAGACCACCCTCACCCTCGGCAACCTCATCGGCAATCCCCACAAGATCGGCTCCATGGGCCGCCCGTCCCCGATGTACGACGTCGACCTCGTCGACAGGGACGGCAACCCCGTGCCCGACGGCGAGACCGGCGAGATCGTCATCCACACTGACAAGGGGAATCCCTGCGGCCTGTTCGCCGGATACTATCACGAGACCGGCGTCACCTATGAGGCCTGGACCGGCGATCTCTATCACACCGGCGACCTCGCGTGGCGCGACGAGGACGACTTCTACTGGTACGTCGGCCGCGCGGACGACGTCATCAAGTCCTCCGGCTACCGTATCGGGCCCTTCGAGATCGAGAACGTCATCATGGAACTGCCCTACGTCCTCGAGTGCGGCGTGACCGGCGAGCCAGACGATCTCCGCGGCCAGATAGTCAAGGCGAGCATCGTCCTGACAAAGGGCACCGAGCCCACCGAGGAGCTCAAGCGCGAGATACAGGACTACGTAAAGCAGCACACCGCTCCCTACAAGTATCCCCGCAAGATCGTCTTCCGCGACAGTCTGCCGAAGACGATAAGCGGAAAGATCCAGCGGAACCTTCTCTGATCCCGCCCTGCGGATTGTCATATTTGTCGGTATTTTTTGTGATTTTTTGTTCAGACTGCTTGACAAGCGGCCGGAGATTATGGTAAACTCCACTTCAAGTTAATATTTCAAAGGCGTTGACGAAGAGGGCCCGGGAATCTGTGCTTCAGAGAATTGGCGGACGGTGCAAGCCAACAGCAGCAGCCCCCGGTGTTTGTAGCTTCCGAGCCGGAGAGAAGAACGCGGCCCCAGCCGTCAGTAGAACTCTCCCGTGACTGCTGCGTGAATGCATAGGGTTTGTCAGAACCCAAGAGTGGCGCTTCTTAACGGGCGCAATTTGAGTGGTACCGCGGGTATATATGCTCGTCTCAAAGATTTATCATGATCTCTGGGGCGAGCTTTTTTCGTCCCGAACCGGAGGTATTTTTATGGCAGCGACGACAGGTCTTACCTACAAGATCCAGGAGATGGCCAACCGCATCCTGGAGCTCCGCGAGATAGAGGGGCTCTCCCAGGCTGAAATGGCGGAAAAGACGGGCGTCTCCCTGGAGGAATACATCGCGTGCGAATCAGGCGAGAGCGATCTCAACTTCGCTTTCATCTACCGCTGCGCGCTGGCGTTCGGCGTGGACGTCACGGATATCATCGAAGGCCAGAGCCCGAAGCTCCGCTCCTACACCCTGACCAGAAGGGGCGAGGGCCAGAGGATCGAACAGGCCCACGGCATGGTGTACTACAACATGGCCGCCACCTTCAGGAACAGGATATCCGAGCCTCTGTTCGTCATCTCCACCTACGACGAAGCCGCCCAGAACAGGGACATCGAGCTCACGACCCACGAGGGCCAGGAGTTCGACATCGTCGTCAAGGGCCGCCTCAAGGTCCAGGTCGGCGATCACATAGAGACTCTATCTCCCGGCGACACCATCTACTACGACAGCGGCACGCCCCACGGCATGATCGCGGTCGGCGGAGAGGACTGCCACTTCTACGCGATCGTCCTCACTCCCGGCGAAAAACCGGAGGCGGAGGCCGTCGAGGCCGAAAAGGAATCGCTGCAGCCGAAAAAGGGCAAAAAGCACACTCCCGGCCAGCACATCTGGGAGAACTTCATCGTCCCCGAAGAGGACGAGAACGGCGCCCTCAAGGCTATTTCCTTCAAAAACGCGGACAAGTTCAATTTCGCTTTCGACGTCGTCGACGCCCTGGCCCGGCGGAACCCGGGAAAGCTCGCCATGCTGCACGTCGACAAGCACATGAACGAGCGTTATTTCACCTTCAACGACATAAGCCGCTACTCTTCCAAGGCGGCGAACTACTTCACGTCCCTCGGCATAGGCAGAGGCGACAAGGTGGTCCTCATACTGAAGCGCCACTACCAGTTCTGGTTCGCCGTTATGGGCCTGCACAAGATCGGCGCCATCGCGATACCCGCTTCCAACCAGCTTCTTTCCCACGACCTCGAGTACCGCTTCAACGCCGCGGGCGTCAAGGCGGTCATAGCTACCTGCGACGACGGCGTACCGGATCAGGTGGACATAGCGGCTCAAACGAGCCCTACTCTCGAGTGCAAGATCATGGTCGGAGGAACGCGCGACGGCTGGCACGATTTCGACGGCGAGTTCCGCATGTTCAGCGAGGAGCTCATCCGTCCGGCAGACGGCGTGCTGCCCTGCGGCAGCGAGCTCATGCTCATGTTCTTCACCTCCGGCACCACCGGATACCCGAAGATCGCCGCGCACAACTATAAATATCCTCTGGGCCACTTCGTCACGGCCCGTTACTGGCACTGCGTGAATCCCGACGGCCTGCACCTCACGATATCCGACACCGGATGGGCGAAATCCATGTGGGGCAAGCTCTACGGCCAGTGGCTCAACGAGGCGGCCATATTCGTCTACGACTTCGACCGCTTCGACGCCAACAAGATCCTCCCGCTGTTCGCCAAGTACCATATAACGACGTTCTGCGCGCCGCCCACCATGTACCGCATGCTCATAAAGGAAGACCTGTCCCGCTTCGACCTGTCCTCCATAGAGCACGCCACCATCGCCGGCGAGGCGCTCAACCCCGAGGTCTTCCGCCAGTTCGAGAAGGCGACGGGACTTCAGATCATGGAGGGCTTCGGCCAGTCCGAGACCACGGTCATGATAGCCAACACCGTTGGCATGACCCCGAGGGTCGGCTCCATGGGCAAGCCCGTTCCGCTGTACAACATCGACATAGTCGATCCCGACGGCAATTCCGTGCCCGTCGGCGAGACAGGCGAGATCGTCGTCCGCACCGACAGGGAGAACGCCCCCTGCGGTCTCTTCAGCGAGTACTACAGATCGCCCGAGCACACCGACGAAGCGTGGCACGACGGCTGCTACCACACCGGCGACACCGCGTGGCGGGATGAGGACGGTTATTACTGGTACGTCGGCCGTGTGGACGACCTTATAAAATCCTCCGGCTACCGCATAGGGCCCTTCGAGATCGAGAGCGTCATCATGGAGCTCCCCTACGTCCTCGAATGCGGCGTATCCGCCGCCCCGGACGATATCCGCGGTCAGGTCGTAAAGGCGAGTATCGTCCTTACGAAAGGCACCGTACCCACGGAGGAGCTCAAGAAAGAGGTCCAGCAGTACGTCAAGACGCACACCGCGCCGTATAAGTATCCGCGTATCGTCGTGTTCCGCGACGAGTTGCCCAAGACCGTCAGCGGAAAGATACAGCGCAACAAACTCTGATAACGGGAGCGCTCAGGCAAGATGTTTGACTACAGGCGCATAACGCTGTTCGCCGGCCACTACGGAAGCGGGAAAACGAATATCGCCGTGAACTGGGCGGCCATGCTCCGGCAGCATGAAGAGAAAGTCATGCTCGCGGACATGGACATAGTGAATCCCTATTACCGCGCCAAGGACAGCAAGGAGCGCATGGACGCGCTGGGGATAAAGCTTATCTCGTCCTTTTTCGCAAACTCCAACGTCGACCTTCCGTCGATACCCCAGGAGATGTACGCCATCGTCGACGACAGGAGCTGGCATCCCGTCTTGGATATAGGGGGAGACGACCGGGGCGCCCTCGCCCTCGGAAGATACGCCCCGAAGATACTCGAGGAGAACGACTACGAGATGCTCTTCGTGATAAACCGGTTTCGTCCGCTCACACGGGACGCCGCCGGCACGATGGAGGTCCTGAGGGAGATCGAGGCCGCGTGCCGCATCCCCTTCACCGCGATCGTGAACAACTCCAACCTCGGCGCGGAGACGGCGCCGGAGGACGTTCTCAGTTCCCTTTCCTACGCGGAGGATGTGTCCGCTCTCAGCGGGCTTCCGATAAAAATGACTACTGTCAGCGAATCACTGTACCCCGAGCTGTCGGGCGCCATACCCGACCTGTTCCCTCTGGAGCTTCAGCGTCGTCCGACAGAATGATAAGGAGGAATCCGATTTGGCAAAAGTAACTTTCAGGACCGACATGTGCAAGGGCTGCGGCCTCTGCGTCGGTGCGTGTCCGAAGAAGATCGTCGTCCTGGCGGCGGACCGCATAAACGCCAAGGGCCACCATCCCGCCGAGTGCATCGACGAGTCCAAGTGCATCGGCTGCGCCTTCTGCGCTACCATGTGCCCGGACTGCATCATAAAAGTTGAGAGGTGAGAAGCGTGTCTGAAAAAGTACTGATGAAGGGCAACGAGGCCATCGCCGAGGCCGCTCTCATGGCCGGCTGCCGCCACTATTTCGGCTATCCCATCACCCCGCAGACCGAGCTTACCGCATACATGGCCAAGCGTCTTCCCAAGATGGACGGCGTGTTCCTCCAGGCGGAGAGCGAGCTTGCGGCTATCAACATGGTCATCGGCGTATCCTCCTGCGGAAAGCGCGTCATGACCTCCAGCTCCAGCCCCGGAATATCCCTCAAGAGCGAAGGCCTCTCCTATCTCGCAGGCTGCTGCCTCCCCGCGTTCGTGGTCAACGTACAGCGCGGCGGTCCCGGTCTCGGCGGCATCCAGCCGTCCCAGTCCGACTACTGGCAGGCTACCCGCGGAGCCCACGGCGACTACCGCACGATAGTCCTCGCCCCCGACAGCGTTCAGGAGATGGTGAGTCTCACCATAAAAGGCTTCGAGCTCGCGGACAAGTACAGGATGACCGCAATGCTCCTGGCCGACGGCACGCTGGGCCAGATGATGGAGCCCGTATCCCTCGACGCGGGCGAGATCAAGACTTTCGACAAGCCCTGGGCGACCACCGGCACGAAGATGGCCCGCCCCCACAACATAATCAACTCCCTCTCCCTCATTCCCGAGGAACTGGAGCAGTGGAACCTCGAGCGTTTCGCCCGCTATGACGAGGCCGAGGCAAACGAGGTCATGTACGAAGAGTACAGGATGGAGGACGCCGACGTATGCGTCGTATCCTTCGGCATAACGGCGCGCGTATCCAAGAACGCCGTCGACGAGGCCAGGGCCAACGGCATAAAGGCCGGCATGATCCGTCCCATCACGCTGTGGCCCTTCCCGAAAAAGCCGCTCCTCGCGGCGGCGGACAAAGTCAAGGCCTTCATCTCCGTCGAGATGTCCATGGGCCAGATGATCGAAGACGTGGAGCTGGCGACCCGCTGCAAAAAGCCGGTCCTGCTCTGCAGCCGCACCGGCGGCGTCATCCCGTCGGTAAAGGAAGTCCTCGAAAAGATAAACGAAGCTGAAAAGATCGGAGGTGACCGGGCATGACTACAGTGTTCGACAGACCCCACGCGCTTATAGACACCACTCTGCATTACTGCCCCGGCTGCACTCACGGCATCATCCACCGTCTCATTGCCGAGTGTCTCGACGAACTGGGCGTTGAGGGAAGAGCCATCGGGATCTCTTCCGTCGGCTGCTCGGTCCTCACTTACAACTACTTCAACTGCGACATGATCCAGGCGGCCCACGGCCGCGCGCCCGCAGTCGCCACCGGCGCGAAGCGCGCCGACCCGAACAACATCGTCTTCACCTATCAGGGCGACGGCGACCTCGCCGCCATCGGCACCGCCGAGACCGTACACTCCGCCGCCCGCGGCGAGAACATCACGGTCATCTTCGTGAACAACGCGATCTACGGCATGACCGGCGGCCAGATGGCCCCAACCTCCCTGCCCGGCCAGATCACCCAGACCTCTCCCTACGGGCGCGACGTCAAGACCGTCGGCTACCCCGTCAAGGTCTGCGAGATGCTCTCCAAGGTGGACGGCGCCTCGTATCTCGAGCGCGTGACGGTGTGCGACGTCAAGAACGTCAACAACGCGAAGCGCGCCATCAAGAAAGCGTTCCAGTACCAGATCGACGGCAAGGGCTTCTCCCTCATAGAGATACTCTCCACCTGTCCGACCAACTGGGGCCTCACCCCCGAGAAAGCCATCGACTGGCTGAAGGACAACATGATACCCTACTACCCGCTCGGCGTGTACAAGGACAAGTATGCAGAGGAGGGAGAATAATGGCTGCCACACAGATCATCTTCGCCGGCTTCGGCGGACAGGGCATCCTGTTCTCCGGAAAGTTCCTCGCAAACGGCGCGCTCCTTGAGGACCGCCAGGTCAGCTGGCTTCCGTCCTACGGCCCGGAGATGAGGGGCGGCACCGCCAACTGCAGCGTCATCATCAGCGACATGCCGATCGGTTCGCCGATCGTTGCCGACCCCGACGTGATCGTAGTGATGAACAACCCGTCCTTCGACAAGTACGAGGAGCTCCTCGTGCCGGGCGGCAAGGCGTTCGTCGACTCCTCCCTCATCACGAGGCAGGCTGTCCGCACGGATATAGACGCGTATTACGTCCCCGCCACCAAGCTGGCCTCGGACAACGGGCTCGACGGTCTCGCCAACATGGTCCTGATCGGGAACCTTATCCGAAAGACCGGAGTCATATCCTGGGACAACGCCGAGACGCTCGTAAAAAAGATCGTGCCCGCGAAGCGCCAGGATCTCATAGAATTGAATCTCAAGGCCCTTGATATAGGCTACAACTGGGAAAACTGAAAAGGAGTGACCGTCATGGAGATCAAAATCACGAAAAACCCGAATCCGTCGCCCAAGACCCCGGCCGACAAGCTCGGCTTCGGCAAGGTCTTTACAGATCACATGTTCATCATGGAGTACGACCATGACAACGGCTGGCACGACGCCCGGATAGTGCCCTTCGGCAACCTCAGCGTCCACCCCGCCTCCACGGTCTTCCATTACGGCGCCGAGATCTTCGAAGGTCTCAAGGCCTACCGCACCCCCTCGGGCGCCATCCAGCTCTTCAGACCTCTGGAGAACATCCGCCGCATGAACAACTCCGCGGAGCGCATGTGCCTGCCCCAGCTCGACGAGGAGTTCGCGCTCAAGGCCCTGGAGACTCTCGTCTCCCTGGAAAAGGACTGGGTCCCCTCCGAGCCCAACACGTCCCTCTATCTGCGCCCCTTTATGTTCGGCAACGACGCCTTCCTCGGAGTGCACACCGTCAACAACTGCACTTTCCTGATCATAGCCTCCCCCGTCGGCAGCTATTACAAGGAAGGCCTCAACCCCGTCTCAATCATGATCGAGACCGAAGACGTCCGCGCGGTCCGCGGCGGCACCGGCTACGCCAAGTGCGGCGGCAACTACGGCGCCTCCTTCCGCGCCGGCAAGAAGGCCGAGGAGAAGGGTTATTCCCAGGTCCTGTGGCTCGACGGCGTCGAGAGGAAATACATCGAAGAGGTCGGCGCGATGAACGTCATGTTCAAAGTCGGCGACGAGATAGTAACGCCGGCTCTCACCGGTTCCATCCTGCCCGGCATCACCCGCAAGTCCTGCATCGAACTGCTCCGCGACAGGGGCTACAAGGTCAGCGAGCGTCTGTTCTCCGTCGATGAGCTCCGCGAGGCCTGCGCCTCCGGAGCGCTCAAGGAGGCCTGGGGCTGCGGCACCGCCGCCGTCGTCTCCCCGATCGGTCATCTCGTCATCGGCGACGAGATCTTCACCATCAACAACAACGAGATCGGCGCCGTTACCCAGGAGCTCTACGATACGCTCACCGGCATCCAGTGGGGACGTCTTGAAGACAAGTACGGCTGGATCTATCCCGTAAAGTGAGTCCGGCCGGCCGCGCCGACAGGACCCGTTCAGGAGGACACAGAATGAAGATCAACGCCAGATTCCACTGCAAGGAGATAGTAGGGACCATCACCTCCGGCGAGTATGAGCTCCCCGAAGGCACCACGATCTCCGAATTCATAAAAGAAGCCGAACGTCTCGGCAACTATACGCTGAGCGATGAGGAAAAGGACTTCATGGGATTCATGATAAACGGTCAGGGCGCTGACTGGAACACCGTGCTCCACGAGGGCGACATGCTGCGCGTGCTGTACAGGATCATCGGCGGCTGACGCCGTATCCCTCTTAAACGAAACGAGCCGGACAGATCATATGGTCTGTCCGGCTCTGCCGTTGTCTTCAGTTGTTCAGAAGCGCTCCCTTATCCTTCCCGGTTCGCCGACGGAATACCCTCCGACGGCCGCGACGCGCTCTCTGAAAGCGGCGCTGCCGAGGACCTCCAGCATGCTCTGCACCATGGGGAGCTCCCAGGATGCGTCCGGTATGAGGAGATCGTACTGCTCCTCGCAGACAGGTATGAAGTCCAGTCCCTGCATCTCCGCGTCGAACCAGGCTCCCAGCGCGGCGTCGGCCTCTCCCGAGGCGATCAGCGCCGCGGCTGACATCCGGGTGAACTCCTCCCTGTCGAATCCCCGGAGGAGTGCCGTGTCTATCCCGTACTTCCCACAGAGCCAGCGGCACAGGATATACGTGCCGGAACCTTTCTGGCGGTTTACGTAGCGGATCCCTCCGGCGGCAATATCCGCGAAGGACCGCAACCCCAGAGGATTTCCCTTCTGTACTATGAGTCCCTGCAGACGGCCCACGCATTCCACGAGCCTCACTCCGCCCTTAGGGAAATTCTTCTTTACGAAATATGTGTTGTATCCGCCCGTTTCCTCGTCCAGCAGATGTATAGGGGCGACGTGGGCCTCTCTTCTGCGGATGGCCATTATGCCGCCCATGCTCCCCACGTTCGAGGAGCTCAGTCCATAGCCCCGGCCGGATCTCTTCATAAGATCGGAGAGCTCGTCCATGACCCTGTCGTGGCTGCCGGTCACGACGATCATCCTCTCGAGCTCCTGCCTCGGAGTAAGGAGCCTCACGCAGACCTGAGTGCCGGTCCTGTATCCCCCGCATCCCTCCGGGACTTCCACTATTCCGTCCGCCTTCATGAACGAACTGACTATGCCGCTTCCGCGGCTGAGAGGAGATACCACGAGCCTTCCGTCGACGGAACCCGCCCGGACGCGCACGAACTCGCGGCAATTCTCATCGGAGATTATGGATTTCGAGAGCGTCGCCTCCGGGGTCTCGAAGGTGTGCGACATGTTGCCGCCGAGGATCTCGATTATCCCCTTGAGGATCTGCTCCAATACGACTATCGCGGACACCGGATACTCCGGTATCCCGAGTATGGGCTTGGGACCGGAGCAGCCCAGAAGCGCGGGCCTTCCCGGTTTGATGGCTATACCGCGGCAGAACACCGTGCCGAGCCCAGACACCGCTTCATAGCCACCGGTCTCTCCTCCGGCGGACGTGAATCCCGACATCACGACTGCGTCGCAGCGCGACAGCGCCTCTCCGAGGGCTCTGCGGATATCATCCGGGCCGCCGTCCCCGCAGACGAAGCGTTCAGGCACGGCTCCCCAGTCGCTCAGCATCGCGGACAGTATGGCGTAATTGCAGCCTGCCGGCGTACCTGCGCCGGCAGGTTCGACCACGCCCACGACCGGTCTGCGGCACACCAGCACGCTGCCGACTCCGCTGGCCAGCATCGCGCCCACGGCGGCGGGACGGATATAGGTGAAGGACGGAAGTAGCATCTCGCCCTCGCAGACGTCCTCTCCGATCTGCCTGACGTGCTGCCAGGGAGCCGCCGGGCGGCAGAGCTCGATCCCGTCGGGGGCTTCGATCACGTCCTCCTCCATCACCACGCAGTC
Organism: Oscillospiraceae bacterium; assembly: GCA_017619535.1. Classification (GTDB taxonomy): domain Bacteria; phylum Bacillota; class Clostridia; order Oscillospirales; family Oscillospiraceae; genus RGIG8048. The sequence continues at coordinate 60,054 of JAFZSD010000025.1, forward strand.
GCATCCGTCGGGGAGCCGATCCCCGGTGCTTACCGGACAGTAACGTTCCCGGGACAGAAAAACGGGCGCGGCTTCGCTGGCCCTGCGCACGTCTTCTGAAGCCAGCGCAACGCCGTCCATGGCGCAGGAGTGGCTGTCCGGCACGCTGGAACGCGCGTAGACGGCTTCAAAGGTCACGCGCCCGCAGGAGCCGGAGACGTCTATCTCCTCCGGAGACGGCTTCATGCCGCCGGCCCGGAGGAGCGCATAATATTCGGTTCTTACCTCTTCAAGAGGTCTCGTCGCAAGTTGAGATAAAGCCATCATTTCTCCTGACGCACGGGCGCCGCTCCTAAACTGCGCACCGGGATCTTCTTGTCGTATTCAAGGAACCTGAACGACATCTCGAAGTGGAGCAGGACATCCCTGTCCGAAAGCTGTATGCCGAGGATCTCCTCTATACGCTTTAAATGGTAGATGAGAGTGTTTCTGTGCAGATGCAGCGCTTCCGCCGCGTTCGTTATGTTCCGGAGGCATCTGAGGTAGACGTACAGGCTCTCCGTGAGCGCAGAGTTATGGTTTTCGTCGTACTCCATCAGTTCCATGAGTTTCGGATGAAGAAAACCGATCGGGTCGGCGCTGCCCAGGCATCTCTTCGCTATGTGGTAGATCGCATAGTTGTCATAGCGGTACATATACTTCTCTATGCCCATGTGCACCCCGATCGCGAGCGCCTCCATGGCTTCGAAATAATGCGTCCTCAGTTCGCTGAGCTTTGTAAAGCGGCGGCTCACGCCGCAGCGCATGTTGTTCTTCCGCAGAAAAGTGAGGACAGCCCCCATATCCCTGTCGTACTGCTCGTCGTCCCTGTCATAGTCGGCGAGCAGTATGATGTTGTCGTTGTATATGACTGCCCGCGCCCCGGCGATGAGGCTCTCGAGATAGTTCCTCACGTATGGTACGGATTCGACCTTCGAGTCGAATCCGCGTATGTCGAACGCCAGCACGTATATGAACTCCTTATGCCTCGGGGTGATGCTCATGAGACTGTCGGCCACCCGCTGCGGGTTCTTCGCGCTGCCCTCGAGCAGGCTCTCGATGAGCTCTTCGTGTGGCATGCCGCGCGTGTAACTAAGGAACTTGTCCTTCTGCAGTTCGGCGGAGACCGCGTCGCGCAGCATGAGCAGGATCGTCTCGTCCTCCTTCTCGAACGGACGGCTGTACTCGATCACCGTGACTATGGCGACCGCACGCCCGCCGATGTGCACGCGCGTCATCAGCCTCCTGTATTTTGTTTCGTCTTCCCGCAGGAACACGGGCGATTTGGGATCGTCCAGCCTGGCGGCGAGGCCGTTTTGGACATTGTTGGTCACGACTTCCAGCGGAAGCGTGCCCGTCCGTGTGAACTCGGTCCAGAACATGTCGTCGGGTATGTCGATCGCAGGAGCATAGGCGATAGACTTCCAGCTTTTGTCGGAGAAGATGATCACCGGGTTCTCCAGCGCCTTGTGCCCGGCGTCGACGACGCTCTGCAGCCCGTGCGCTTTCGCGAGGGCGGAAAGCAGCGCTCCGGCGCACCTTGCCTCTTTTCCCAATACGGACGACCTTTCACTATCTTCGGTTTTTTGGGACATTTTGCACCATCCCTTCACGGGCGCGGCGGATTGTTTGTGGTTTCTTACAAAAACTTTGTCTAAATTTTATCTTTTCCGCTCTGTGATGTCAACCGAAAATGTATTATAATAAGGGCGCGCAAAGGGAAAGAGTCATTATGGGCGATCTTCCATTCGGCTCGCGTTTCGATGATACAGCCAGTTATCACGGCGCGTCCGTGCGCTGCCGGCGGCCGGATCCCGGCAGCGTTTCTGGATGTCCGCCCGACCAAGTTCCTGTTTTCAGATACGTTTTCCGGACGTAGCTGAAAAGAAAGTAAAATTTTACTTAGGAGGCAAATCTATGGAAAGCATTTATTGCGCACCAAACCCCATCCTCTTCGGTGTCGGCTCCTCCAAGGAGACCGGTAAGAAACTGAAGGAATTCGGATGCACCAAAGTCATTCTCGTTTATGATATGGGCATCAAGAAGGTCGGCGTCGTCGACAAGATCGACGAGATCATCAAGGCCGAAGGCATCGAGACTGTCTACTATGACAACGTCCAGGCCGATCCTCCGATCTGGTCCGTCGAAGAAGCCGGCGCTCTGGCAGTCAAAGAAGGCTGCGACGGCGTCGTAGGCATCGGCGGCGGCAGCTCCCTCGATACCGCAAAGGGCACGAAGCTCCTCATCACCAACCCGCCCCCGCTCCGTCAGTATTTCGGCCGCGTCGGCGTCGTGACGAAGCCCAGTGTTCCCCTGATAGTCATCCCGACCACCGCCGGCACCGGCAGCGAGTGCACCCCCGGCGGCGTCATCACCGACACTGAGAAGAACATCAAGACCAACATCGCCGGCACCGGCTGCACCGTCACCCTCGGTATAGTCGACCCCGAGCTGACCGTCGGTCTGCCCAGATTCATCACCGCCTACACCGGTTTCGACGCTCTCGGACACTGCGCCGAGGCTTACACCTCCAGGCTTGCCAACAGCATCTGCTCCTGCATCGCCCGCGAAGGCATCCAGCTCATCGGCAAGTACCTCGTCCGCGCCTGCAACGACGGCACCGACATGGAAGCCCGCGCAGGAATGTCCCTTGCGGCTTCTCTCGGCGGCATGGCCATGTCCGGCCCGTACTGCCACCTGCCGCATGACATCGGCCGTTCCCTCGGCACGAAGTTCCATGTTCCTCACGGCAACGGCTGCTGCGCCACCCTGCCGCAGGTACTTCAGATGATCGCCGGCGTCAAGACCGAAGAGGTCAAGTTCATAGCCGGCGCTCTCGGCAACCCCGTTCCCGACGGCGCTTCCGTCGAAGAGATCGGCAAGTACGCTTACGATGCAGCTCTCAAGCTCATGAAGGACACCGGCGTGCCCAGCCTCCAGGATCTCAAGCTCAACCTTGACGATCTGCTCCGCGAGGTCCCGGCCGAGGTCGTCATGCAGATGGATATCTTCAAGAAGCTCGGCTTCGGCGTCTGCACCTGCCCGCTCGACATCACCGAGAAAGATGTCGCGGACGTCCTCACCAGAGCATACTACGAGAACCACTTCCCGAAGGAATAATCACTTAAAAACATCTCAGCATAACTAGTACGAATACTGCGGGCCGGAGGGCATTTCTTCCGGTCCGCAGTAAAAAAACTGCTTTTTTCAAAAAAGGGGGTCTCCAAAATGGCAGCAACTATCAAATATCCCGTATCTCCCGAGGCGATAAAGGAGATAAAGAACGTAAACGTCCTCACCCCCCGTCTCCAGAAGCTGAAGAGCGACTGGGAAAACGCTGAACCTCAGGTCTATGTCGACGACACTCTCCTGTTCACGGAATCGTGGAAGGAGACGGAAGGCCTGCCCATCGACATCCGCTGGGCAAAGGCTTTCGAGAAACGTCTTCTTGAATGCCCGATCGTTCTCCGTGACGGGGAGCTCCTCGCAGGTTCCCTGACAAAATTCATCCGCGGCAACGGCACTCTCTGCGCCATGAAGCCGAAGGAAATCCTCAAGATGTGCCAGTCCGGCAAGTTCGACCGCAAAACGAGCGACACCGCCTCGAACGCGATCGATCCGGAAGATCTCCGCCGTCTCACCGAGGACGCGGAATACTGGATCGAACACATGCCCCCCGAGACCGTCAACAAGGCCATTGAGCTCGAGATGGGCCCCGGCGTGTTCGACCTTCTCTTCGACCGCGGCATGATCTTCGAGGGTCGCGGCGTCCGCTACACGATGGACCGCGGTCTTTTCCAGAACTACAGCGCCTACGGCGGCGGCGTCGCCCAGGTAAGCGACAAATGCATCGCCCACGGGCTCAACTACGTCATCGACCTCTGCAAGAAAGAGCGTGCCCGCATGCTCGCGGAGGGCGACAACGAGAACAGCCACGGTTCCGCACAGTTCATGCGCAAATTCTGGCTGCTTAAATCTTGCATAATATCGTGTGAGGCGTTCATCGCCTACGCGAAGAGATACGCCGATCTCGCCCGCGAGCAGGCTGCGGTCTGCAGCGACGAGACCAGAAAAGCCGAGCTCATCCGCATAGCTGAAGCCTGCGAGCGCTGCCCGGCCGAACCTCCCCGCACCTTCTTCGAGGCCATCCAGTGCGTCAGGCTCTATCACCTGGTCTGCTGGAAGGAGAGCTCCGACCGTCCCGAGGTCCCGGTGGGCCGTCTGGACCAGATCCTCTATCCGTACTATAAAGCGGACAAGGAAGCCGGAAAGGTCACCGCGCAGGAGGCTGCTGAGCTCCTGGGCGCCCTGTGGCTCAAGATCCGCGAGTGCGAGAACCTCGTCACCATCCCCCGCGAGCAGCGCGCCGCTCCCGGCTCCCTGCTCCCGAACATAACGATATGCGGCGTCAACGAGAAGAATGAGGAGCTGACGAACGAGATCTCCTGGCTCATCCTCGAGGCGATGGCTCAGATCAAGCTGTCCGAGCCCGCGATCTACATCCGCTACACCCCGGAGATGGATCCCGAATTCATACGCCACGCCATCAACTGCAACATCGCGTTCGGCGGCGGCAACCCCGCCTTCCTGAACGACAGGCTCGGCACCCAGCGCTACCTCGACCGCGACGTTCCTCTCGAGGACGCCTGCGACTGGTGCGCATCCGGATGCCTGGGATATCATCTGGCCTGCATGGAGCATCTGGGCGGAGGCCACAACCTCAACCAGCTCAAGATCCTGGAGCTCGCTCTCAACGACGGTTTCGATCCCCGCACCCAGAAGCAGCTCGGTCCCCATACCGGTGACGCGAAGAACTTCACTTCCGTGCAGCAGATCCTTGACGCGTACTACACCCAGCTCCGCTACTTCGTGCCTCTCCTGATGGAGTTTAAGACCATATCCCTCGCCACCGAGATTGTAGACGGCCCGATGAGCGGCCTGCGCTGCGCCATGCAGTACGACACCTGCATCAAGGCCGGCCTCACTCCGAAAGAGGGCGGCGCCAAGTATCCCGAGGGACGCACCTCCTGGTTCGGAAGCCGCGGCATGGTCGACCTGGCCGACACCGTCGCCGGCATAAAGAAAGTCGTCTTCGATGACAAGAAGTGCACCATGGCCGAGCTTCTTGACGCCTGCGCCAGAAACTGGGAGGGCAGCGCTGATCTCCGCGAGTACTGCTACGGCGCGCCCAAATACGGCAACGACGACCCCTATGTCGACGAGATCTACGACGAGCTCTCCACGAAGGTCCCCGAGATTATGACCAGCATCATCGACCCGATCACCGGCAAGAAGCCTCTCCTGTTCATCGGCGCAGCCGCCGGTCACGTCAGCATCGGCCGCTCCATCGGCGCGATGCCCAACGGCAGATATGCCGGAGAGCCTATCTGCGACGCCGCCTGCTCCGCGATGCCCGGCGTCGATGTGAACGGTCCCACCGCTCTCATCAACTCCGCGACGAACGGAGACTACTCCAGACAGTTCTGCGGATACGCACTTAACATGAAGTTCTCCAAGGACATACTGAACACTCAGGAAAAGGTCGAAAGGGTCGCCGCGCTCATCAAGGTCTTCATGGCCCGCAACGGCTGGCATGTACAGTTCAACATCCACAGCCGCGAAGAGCTCATCGACGCCCAGGCCCGTCCGGAAGAACACAAGAGTCTGCTCGTCCGCGTCGGCGGTTACAGCGCGTACTTCGTCGATCTGCCGCCGGAGCTGCAGGCTGAGATAGTCAAGCGCTCCATGCACGACAAGCTGTGACCTGACGTCAGCGGCATTTTAACAGCAAAAACAGGACAGGGCGGCCGCCCTGTCCTGTTTGTTATATCTCTTAAGACAGCAGCACGCCCGTCCGTTCATCCGGACGGGCGTGTTCATTTTTTCCGTGATACCCGGTCAGTCTTCGTGAGCGTAGTTGTCGAAATAGCCCTGGACGAGGACGATGGGCGTACCCTTGTCGCCGGAGCCGGAGGTGAGGTCGCAGAGGGAGCCTATGAGATCCGTGAGCTGGCGCGGCGTGGTGCCTTCGGATGCCATGCTGCCTTTGAGGTCGGCGTCCTTCTTCTGTATGGACTCCGTGATCGCCTTGCGAAGCTCGTCGCCGGAGAGGCCGGCGAAATCGTTGTCCGCGAGATACTTGAGCTTGAGCTCGTTGGGCGTTCCCGCGAGGCCCGCGGTATATGCCGGGGATACGACGGGGTCCGCCAGTTCCCAGATCTTGCCGACGGGATCCTTGAAGGCGCCGTCGCCGTAGACCATGACCTCTATCTTTTTACCGGTTGCCTCGAAAAGCTTCTTCTGGATGTCCTCCACCAGCCACTGGCTGTCGTTCGGGAAGAGCTTTATCGTGTCCTCGGTGGCCTTGTTGGAACCGAGCAGGCCGTATTTGCTGTTGAAGCCGTTGCCGTCGACGGACTCGGTGAGGATATCGTCGAGGCTCAGCACCTTTTCGGCACCGGCCTTGAGGAGCCTGCGCTTCGTACGGGCGCGGGTGTGTATGTCGCAGGCGATGACGTTCTTCGTGTAGTCAAGTATGGCCTCAGCGTGGTTTGCGAAGATGACCTCCGCCTCGCAGCCGCAGCCGCGGATGAGGTCGAGATAGTATGCCACGTAGTCGATACCGGTGAACGGATGCACCTGATACCCGAACGCCGCCCTGTAATCCGCTTCGCTAAGCACGTCGCTCCAGGGGTTTACCTCCTTCTCGTCGAGCAGATCCTCGTCGAACAGGTGGTTGCCGACCTCGTCGGAGGGATAGCTGAGCATGAGATAGATCTTTTTCATGCCCTTGGCGATGCCCCGCAGGCAGATGGCGAACCGGTTGCGGGAGAGAATGGGGAAGATGACGCCGATCGTATCCGTGCCGAACTTGGCGGACACGTCCGCGGCGAT
>JAFZSD010000026.1 GCA_017619535.1 Oscillospiraceae bacterium
AGGGCGAAAAAACGGGCGGGGCCGGCAGCCCCGCCCTGTTCGCAACGTCATCGTCACTCCTGCGGTCCTTCCCGCCCGGGGCGGAGAAAACTCAGCTTGGTCTCGCTGATAAGGACCGCGATGAACATTATAAGAAAACCGAAAAACAGTTTCACCGTAAGCTGCTCGTTGAAGAACAGAACGGATATGGCTGCGCCGAATACGGATTCAAGCGTCATGATGACCGCTGTCTGCGACGGCGGCGAATACTTCTGTCCAAAGGCCTGCAGTCCGAAGCTGACGGCCGTGCACATGATGCAGAGATAAGCTACGCTGAGCCAGGCGCCTGCAGGCGCGCCTGACGGCGCCGGCGCGAACAGGATCGCCGAGATCCAGGACAGCACCGCGGCGGTCCCGAACTGGACTGCCGTCAGAAGGAGCACGCTCCTGCCGCGCACATATGCCGCAGAGACGATGATGTGCAGCGCATAGAAAAGGCCGCAGATAACTGTCAGGACGTCGCCTTTGTTTACGGACATCCCGGCGTCCAGAGATATCAGTCCGACTCCGATGACGCACAGCACCGCTGCTGTTATGTTCCATCCGTCGGGCTTTTTCCCGCGGAAGATCCAGTACAGAAACGGTACTATCATGCAGTATGTCGTCGTAAGGAAAGCGTTCTTGCCCGGGGTCGTGTATACGAGGCCGTATGTCTGGAACACATAGGCGGCAAACAGGCAGGCTCCCATAAGCGCTCCGCCTATAAAGTATTTCCGGTCGGCCGTCTTCCATTCGCGCGCGCCGAACGCCGCCATGATCAGAGCCGCGCCGGTGAAACGCACGGCAAGGATATAAAGCGTCGAGATGCTCTCCAGGGTGTTCTTGAGTATGACGAACGACGTGCCCCACAAGAAAGTCATCGCAAACAGCGCGGCGCGTCCAAGCCTCTTTTTCCTCTTATCCGGTACCATGTCTCTCCATTTCTGAATGTTAAACGACTAGATCACAGCTTCGTCATGTAGCTGGCGGCGGACTTCATCATCAGCCGCTTCGTCCCTACGGCGTCGAATTCCACCTCAATAAGGGCGTCGTTGCCCGTCGGCTGTACCTTCGTCACCACGCCCGTGCCGAACGCCTTGTGTTCCACCCTGTCCCCGGCGGCGAAAAGCGGAACGTACTTTGCGGGCGCGGTCTTCGGCCTTGATACTGTTTTCTTCTTGGGAACATCGGGCCTGCGGCTGTATCCGTAGCCGTCGCTGACGGCGTCCTCGAAACCGCGTCCGCGTCCGTATCCGCCGTACCAGTCTCCGGAGTATCCTCTGTGACCCGTGTCCCACGCATCCGACTCTCCTCCGAACGTGAACGTGCTTCCGGACTCCGGCGGACGGTTTATGTGCTCCCGGTCAATCTCGTCAACGAATCTGGAGACCTTTCCCGCCGTCGTTCTGCCGAACAGCATCCTGTGCCGGGCGCAGATCAGGAAGAGCCTCTCCTTGGCGCGGGTCATGGCTACGTAGCACAGCCGGCGCTCTTCCTCCATCTCGTCGGGTTCGCCGATGGAGCGGGTGCCCGGGAATATCCCCTCCTCCGCGCCGACTATGAAAACAGATCTGAACTCAAGGCCCTTGGCGCTGTGCATCGTCATCATGACGACGCTGTCGCTGCTGCGGTCATACTGGTCTATATCCGTATAGAGCGCTATCTCGTCAAGGAAACCGGCCAGATCGGCGTCGTCCCCGTTCTCCGTCATGTAGGCGGTTATGTTGCTCTTGAGTTCATTCACGTTCTCGAGCCGGGTGATGTTCTCATCCGTCTTCTTCTCACTGAGCATTGCCCTGTATCCGGACTTTTCAAGCAGCAGATCGTAGAATTCGTCCAGAGGTGCGTTTTCGGCCGCTTCCCGGAGATCTCCGATAAGCTCGGCGAATCTCCCGAGCTTTGCCGCGGCGCGGCTGAGCGACTCTATCCTGCCCGCGTCCTGCAGCACCTCGAATACAGGCACGCCGCGCGTCGCTGCGATCTCGCGGAGCGTCTCCACCGTCGTCTCCCCGATCCCGCGGGGCGGCTGATTAATAATACGCAGGAGCCGAAGGTCGTCGGCGGGATTCTGGATCGTGCACATGTACGACAGCACGTCCTTTATCTCCGCTCTTTCGAAAAAGCGCGTGCCTCCGATAACCTTATAAGGGATACCGTTGCGCTTGAAAGCGAATTCCATGGCGTTCGACTGAGCGTTCATGCGGTACAGTACGGCGTTGTCGCTCCATTTGCCGCCGCATGCGACATCAGCCAGGATCTTCCCGGCTACGTACTGCGCCTCGTCGCGCTCATCCGTTGCTATATACAGCACCGGCTTTTCGCCGGGGCCGCTCTCTGTCCAGAGCTCCTTGCCTTTGCGGCCCGTGTTGTTCCTGATCACCGAGTTCGCCGCCGCCAGGATGTGCCCTGTGGACCTGTAGTTCTGCTCCAGCCGTATGGTGCGCGCGCCCTTGTAGCTGTTCTCGAAACTGAGGATGTTCTCGATGGTCGCGCCTCTGAACTTATATATGCTCTGGTCGTCGTCGCCGACGACGCAGATGTTCTTATGCCCTCCGGCGAGAAGGCTGGCGAACATGTACTGGAGATTGTTCGTGTCCTGATACTCGTCTATCAGCACGTAGCGGAAACGCCTCTGGTAGTAATCCCTGACGTCCGGATGATCCATCAGAAGCCGCACTGTGAACAGAATCAGGTCGTCGAAGTCCAGCGCGTTCGCGTCGCGCATCCTGCGCGAATACTCGACATATGCCCGTCCGATGTTCCGTTTCCTGATGTCTGCGGTCTTGTCTGCGGCCGCCGCATAGGCCTCGGCCGACACCATCGCGTCCTTGGCCTTGCTTATCACCGTCAGCACAGACTTGAAGTTGTATGTCTTGTCGTCCAGATCCAGCTCTTTGATTATCCGCTTCATCAGCGACTGGCTGTCCGAAGTGTCATAGATCGTGAAGGACGGATCGTATCCCAGTCTGTCTATATCCCGCCTGAGTATCCTCACGCAGGCGGAATGGAAAGTCATCGCCCATATGTCGTACGCATCCTCCCCGAGCATGCGCTCGAGGCGGACCTTCATCTCGTCCGCCGCTTTATTCGTAAACGTTATCGCTATAAGCCGCCAAGGTTCCACGGGATCGACCGCGCACAGTCTGCGCATCCGCTCCCTGTCCCCGTCGCCGCCGCCGCTTACCGCGTACTTCTCGAGAAAAACGAGATCGTCCTCCGTTGCCTGCTCGGGCACCAGAACCGTATCCGATCCGCGGCCGTAGCGGAGGAGATTGGCGATGCGGTTGATGAGCACTGTAGTCTTCCCGCTGCCCGCTCCCGCAAGCAGCAGCAGCGGCCCTTCCGTCGTCAGCACCGCCTGCAGCTGCATGTCGTTGAGCTTATCGAAATCACGGGCGATCGAAGCCCGCCGCGCCGCTGTGAATCTCTTTTCAAATTCCTCTCGGGTCATCAGATTTCTCCGTTCGTCAGTCAAATACCGGCCCCATCCAGCCGTCTTCGGCGGGCTTTGCGCCATAGATCATCCCGAAGGGGATCCCTTCGTCATCCCCGCACGGCGCCCTTGCCGGTAGACCGGAAAACGCCGTACCCGCTGCGCTGCCGCCCAGCAGCTCCTTTATCTCCGAACCCTCTGCGATGAAACATCCTCCGTCCGTCCGGAACAGGCCGCCTCCAGCCAGAGAACAGAGCGTCTCCTGAAACTTAAGGCTCCGCTCGTCATGGTCCACATGGAGCTTTCCCGCGAGAAGGGCCTCGCGAAGAGCGCGGTATTCAGCGGGGGAAACGCGCTCCGGATCGGCGGTGCGTTCCCTTCCTGTGAGCAACCCGCGGGTGCGGAACGCGGTCCTGAACCCCCGTTTTTTATAAAAGCCGAAAAGCTTTTCCGTCGCTGGATGCAGGATCACTGATGAGAATCCCTTCTCCTCCGCTCTTTTCACGGCTTCTTCGGTCACCCTCGTGGCCGCGCCCCGTCCTCTGCGCTCCGGCGCGGTCGCCAGGGCGTAGACCGACGCGCACCGTTCCCTGCTTCCGTCCGGGAACACAAGATCGCCCAGCGGCATCAGATAGCACGCGGATACGACATGGCCGTCAGAACGCTCTTCGACGCAGAGCTCCGGCGAGTAGAAAGCGGAGAAATATGCGTCGATCACCTCGGGCGGATCTCCGAACACCGTCTGCCACAGCGCTTTCAGTTCGAGTGTATCTTCCATCTAATTATTCCCCCTCTGTGTACGTCCGCTTGCACGTCTCCTCGATCATCTTCTTTATCTCTTTCAGATCCACGAAGGTCTCGGGGCGCTTTCCCGGATCCCTCAGCAGAGCCGCCGGGTGATAGATAGCCGTGAACTTCACGCCGTCTTTGTCGAACCAGCGTCCGTGCTCCTGGGTTATCTTGAAATCGTCCTTGATCAGCGCCTTGGCTGCTATTCGTCCGAGACACACCACCACCTTCGGCCTTATCAGCCTGTACTGCGCGCGCAGCCAGTCCATGCACGCTTCCTGTTCCGTGTTCAGCGGGTCCCTGTTCTGAGGCGGTCGGCACTTCACGATATTTGCAATATAGATGTTCTCTTTCCTGTCGAGTCCGATGATCCTAAGCATGTCGTCCAGCAGTTTCCCTCCGCGTCCGACGAAGGGCTCACCCTGGAGGTCCTCGTTCTCACCGGGTCCCTCGCCTATGAACAGCACCTCGGCGTCCTGTCTGCCGACTCCGAACACCACGTTGGTCCTCGTCTCCCACAGCGCGCATTTTTTGCACTGCATACACTCTTTTCTGAGTTCTTCCCAGTTAGACATTTCAGCCCTCCGTGCGCGTATACGCGCGTGAAATATGACCTCCGCCGCAGCGGAAATTAGTTCTTGACTTCCGTCCTTATATACCTTATAATGGCAGAGCTGTACAAGTGAACCGCATAACATCGGTCGCCCAAACGTGGAGAAGTCGCGTAGTTTGGTCGAGCGCGCACGATTGGAAATCGTGTAGGCCTCATAAGGGTCTCGAGGGTTCGAATCCCTCCTTCTCCGCCACACCGCCGCAAGCGTCTTTCGCTTGCGGCGACTGCTTTTACTGGAAAAACACCCGGAAAGGAGAACCTGCTGATGAATACGGCAAAAATGAAAAAGATCTTCAGAGATACCGACTTCGTGCACCGGAGCGGAACGCCCGAAGAGCTGAAAGTCGCAGAGTATCTGAAAGGACAGTGCGAGGCGCTGGGCGTCAGTGCACGGATCGAACCGTTCCGCGTACCGATGGCTGAGATAGAGAGCGCACATGTCTTTGCCGATGGAAAGGAGATCCCCTGCAGGGGCATCTTCTGCTGCGGAAACGGAGACGTTGAGGGCGAACTGTACTACATGCCCGGGCAGGATAAAGTCTCGGTTGCAGGGGCGAAGGACAGGATCGTCCTGCTGGATACGTCTGTCATAGGATACTTCGCCTATCACGATCTTCTCGACGCCGGTGCCAGGGGCATCCTCTTCCAGTACGGAAACATTCATTACCCTAACGAGGATATAGATGAACGCGATCTGCGCGAGTACGTGGTGGGCGAAGGCCGCAAACTGCTGTGCGCGACAGTCAACGCCGGCACTGCGGTCGAACTCGTCAGAAACGGGACAAAAAACGTGCGCATCTCCATCCGCCAGAAAGAGCACGACGGCGAGTCTCACAACGTGATCGCCGAGATCCCGGGCAAGCGTCCCGAATACATCACGCTGACCGCGCACTACGACTCCACCGCGCTTTCACACGGCGCTTACGACAACATGTCCGGATGCGTCGGCCTTCTCGGCGTCATGGATGCGCTGAAGGGCCGGAAGCTCAACTACGGACTGCGCTTCGTATTCTGCGGCAGCGAAGAGCGGGGGCTCCTCGGGTCCAAGGCCTATGTCCGTGATCACGAAGCGGACCTCAGCGGCACGGCGCTTAATATAAACCTCGATATGATCGGTACCATAATGGGCAGATTCATTTCCTGCGTCTCAGCGGAGGAAAAACTGTCCCACTATCTCTCATATATGGGGGCTGAGCTCGGTTTCCCGGTGGCATCCCGTATCGGCGTCTACTCCAGCGACTCCACCAGCTTCGCGGACAAGGGCGTCCCGGCCGTGTCCCTCGCCAGGCTCGCAGGGAACAACGTCGCGCCGATTCACTGCCGCTACGATCTCATGGACGTGCTGTCGATGGAACAGATGAAAGCAGACATCTCTTTCATCACAGAGTTCACGAGGCGCATGGCGGACGCCGCCGTATGTCCCGTCTCACGGGATATCCCGGAAAAAGTAAAAAAGGAACTCGACGAATACCTCTTCCGCAAAAGGAAATCCGCCGACTGACTGGTATACTGTTACTGAATAATTATACTCTGAACCGAAGGTCATTACAAGGGCGCTGCATACGCCTTCCGGCTATCGCCGTGAAAACCGAACAGCACAAAAAATACCGCAATACACTTCCTGCCGGTGTATTGCGGTATTACTTATAAGTGTCGGGCGAATCGTATAAGCGTCATTCCTCCCGGAGAAACGTCCCGCTTTTACCGCCGGTCTTCTTGAGAAGGCGGATATCGCTAATGACCATGTCCTTCTGCACCGCTTTGCACATGTCGTAAACGGTGAGCGCAGCTACGGACACTGCGGTCAGCGCCTCCATCTCTACGCCGGTCACTCCGGTGCACTTGGCCGTGGCCGTTATATTCACGGCGCAGGCCTCCTCGTCCATCTCGAAGTCGATATCTATCCCGGAAATGAATATGGGATGACACATGGGGATTATGTCAGCTGTACGCTTTGCGCCCATTATCCCGCCTATCTGCGCCGTGGTGAGCACGTCGCCCTTCTTCATGCCGCCGGTCCTGATGAGTTCAAAAGTCTCTCGGTTTACGAGTACCCGGCCGGCGGCTATCGCCGTGCGCTGGGTCTCGCTCTTCTCTGTAACGTCGACCATCCTGGCGCGGCCGTTTTCATTGAAATGAGTAAAATCGCTCATTTGTCAGTGCCTCCCTTAAAAATTCTGCTGCAGCTGCTCCCGTTTCCTCCGCCTCGAAGGCGACGGCGTCCACCGTGTCGTGGACTGTCCGGGCGTCGCCGCATGTGAAAAGCCATTCCGGCAGTGATCCGTTCTCATATTCAAGGGGTTCAACAAGTTCGCGTTCCGGCACGAGTCCGAGCGATGTGATCAGCGTTTTACACGGGATGAATCGCTCTTCTCCGCTGTCCAGATCTTTCATCGTCACACCGGATATCCGGCCGTCGCCGTGGATGCGTGTGACCGTATGGCGGAAGTACAGCGGTATGCCGTAAAAGTCCAGACACTCTGTCCTGTTCTTGTCTGATCCGCCGCAGATGTCTCTGATCTCAAAAACACCGATCACTCTCCTGCCCCGCTGGGCGAGGCATCTCGCAACAACTAGCCCCACATCGCCCGAACCGAGGACGACGATGTCGTCTCCGATGTCGTATCCGCCCAGATTGAGCATCTTCTGCGCCGCACCCGCTTCAAACACACCCGAAGGCCTTGTCCCCGTGACCTGAAGCGAACTCAGCGGCCGTTCCCTGCAGCCTGTAGCAAGAATAACGGCCCGCGCGTGAAGACGGGCGCAGCCGCTTTCATTCGACACTATGACCGTTCTGTCTTCGGATATGCCGAGCACCATGGAACCCGTCATGGCCTCGACTTTGGAGCCCTTAATGCGCTCGCGGAGACGCCCGGCAAACTCCGTGCCGGTCATCTCCTCCCCGAAGTACGCCATACCGAAACCGGAGTGCGTGCACTGGTTCAGTATCCCCCCGAGGCGGTCACCGCGCTCAATAATGAGTACGTCTTCGACGCCGCATTCTACCGCGGTAAGCGCTCCGGTGATCCCGGCCGGCCCTCCGCCGATCACGATGAGATCATACGCGTCACGCATCTGTCTCACCGCCTGTCAGTATATATGATCCGCAGCCGTCCTTCGTAATGTCCTCCGGCCGGCAGCCGAGTTCCCTTGCCAGGATCTCGATGGTCTTCTGGGTACAGAATCCTCCCTGACACCTGCCTCCGCCTGCACCCGTCCTGCGTTTGATACCGTCTGCCGTTACAGCACCGGGGACACTTTTTATCGCGTCGATAATCTCGCCCTCAGACACGCCGCGGCAGCGGCAGACGATTCTGCCGTAGTCGGGCCGCGTTTTGATGATCGCATCGCGTTCGGAAAGCGGCAGATCCGCCATCCGCACCGGGGCGGAACGTACCGGATCAAAGCGTGGATCCTCCTCCGCGCCAAAATACGCAGCAAGTTTTTCAGCCGCATACCTGCCCAGCTGCTGTGCGCATGTCATCCCGGGCGTCTTAATTCCTATGAAACTCAGAAATGACGGATCGCCGCCGGGTTCCATGATCGTAAAGTTGCTTATGCTTTTGCCGCTTCTTACATATCCGCCGCCGGACAGCTCGACATTGAAGGGATTTGGCCGAAGCGAGGAAAACGAACGTATCATGTGACGCATGGGCAGGTCGGGCACGACCTCGGAGATCCTCCTGTCAAGGAGCTCGAATCCGTCGCGCTCCGTAGCGCGGGAGCGCTTGTCATCCGCCGGCATATTAGACGGTCCGACCAGGATATTCCCCTCGACCGTGGGCACGAGAGTCAGGCCTTTGTCACCGCCTTTATCAAATTCGTCGCTCTTTTTCTTATCTTCCGGCTCATGGAAGATCACATGGCTGATATACCCCTGCGCCTTCGTGTCGAGGACATAGTAATCGCCCCTTTTGGGGAACAGGCGCACTGTCGGTTCAAACAGCATCTCCTGGATCTCGTCAGCGAACAGCCCCGCGCAGTCGATTACACTGCGTGTGCGGATATCTCCCGAGGTGGTGCGGATCGTATACTCACCGGCTGACCGGGTCACTCCCGTTACGCGCGAATCGAACCTGAATTCCGCGCCGTTTGCGGCCGCGTTTTCCGCTGCTGCACAGCAGAGCTCCCATGGGAGCACCGTACCCGTTCCCTCTGCATAGAGCGAAGCCATGATGCCTGAAGCAAGGTGAGGTTCCATCTCATATGTCTCTTCCGGTCCGAGCATGCGTATCCCCTGAACGCCGTTTTTAAGACCCTGGTCGTATTTCTTTTTCAGCACCTCCAGCCCGCCAGATCCGAAGCAGATCATGAGCGAACCGCAGCGTGAGAAGCGCACACCGAGCTCGCGGCAGAGATCGTCGAATCCGCGGTTCGCGCGCACGCACATTTCAGTCTTTATCGTTCCCGGTTTCGTGTCGCAGCCGGTGTATACTATGGCCGAGTTCGCACGGCTGATGCCTGTGCAGATATCCTCTCGCTCCTCCAGTACGACCGTATGCAGACCGTATCTCACGAGTTCCCGCGCCGCGAAACAGCCGAGCAGTCCCGCCCCTATCACCGCGGCGTCGTATTCCGTCCTCATAAGGAAAACCTCTTTGCAAATCGTTTATCTGACTATCTATAATTTACAACAAACCGCGTCTGTTGTAAATCACATTCGCCCGGTCAGCCGGCACAGAGCGCCGGCATGAGTGCAATTTTCAAATTTAAGGCAAAGTTCTTTAAACAATTGCAAAACGCGCTGAAGTATGCTATATTGTCTATATATATTTTCAGGGAAATATAGCAAGGAGGAAACAATGAAAGGATACGCAGGAAAAGTTCTCATTGTCGATCTGACTGACAGATCCTATGAGGTGCGCGACCTCGACCCGTCCTGGGCGAGGTATTTTCTCGGCGGCGCTTCGCTCGGGGGAAGGTTTATGTACGACCTCATGCCTCCCCACACCGATCCGTTCGCTCCGGAGAGCGTAATCGGATTCGTATGCGGCACAGTCAACAACACGAGTGCTCTTATGAGCGCGCGCTATTCCGTCGTCTGCAAGTCCCCAGTCACCAAGGGCTGGAGCGACTCGAACGCAGGCGGCAGTTTCGGCCCCCATCTCCGTAAGGCAGGCTACGATGCCGTTTTTGTAAAGGGCATCTCTGAAAAGCCTGTTTACCTCTACATCAATGACGGTGAAGTCAACTTCTGCGACGGCTCCAATGTATGGGGCAAGACAGTTTCAGAGGCTGACGCAATAATAAAAGAGGAGATCGGCACGACCGACGTGGGCATGTCGGTCATCGGGCCCGGCGGCGAGCACAAATCCTATATGGCAGCCGTCATCTGCGACCGCGACCGTGCCGCCGCAAGGGGCGGCCCCGGCAGCGTAATGGGATCCAAGAACCTCAAGGCCATCGTGTGCGGCGGCAAACATACCATTGATGTCGCTAATCAGGCCGGCGTCCAGGCTGCGAACAAGATGGCCGTCGAGCATTCCCTCGGCCCCGGCTCTGTTCCCGTCGGCAAATTCAGAACGACCGGCACCTCCTCCGACTACGACGCAAGTGTCTACCGCGCCGACGCCGGTATAAGAAACTGGAGCGGCGTGCCTGAGGAGCTTTCTGAGGATGCCATCAATAACCTCTGCGGCCGCGTCCTCGATCCGAAGTACAAGGTCAAGCAGGAGGGCTGCATGGCTTGCCATATCCGCTGCGGCGCCGTCTACAAGGTCGAGAGCGAGAAGTACCACGTCGAGCGCTGCACCCGCCCTGAGTACGAGTCCCTGGGCGCCTTCGGAAGCATGCTTTTGAACGGCGATTCCGACGTCGTCATGGTCTGCAACTGGCTCTGCAACGAGTACGGCTACGACGTCCTCTCCTTCGGCGGTACGATTGCCTGGCTCATGGAGTGTTATGAGAAGGGCATCTTCACAAAGGAAGAGCTCGACGGGATCGATCTCAAGTGGGGCGACCCCGACGCCATATACGCCATGGCCATGAAGATCTGCAAATATGAAGGCATCGGCATCCCTCTGAACCTCGCTTCCAAGGGCTGCGCAGAATACTTCGACAAGGGCTACGAGTGTCTTGTCACAGCAAACGGCGTTGAGCTCCCGATGCACGGCAGCCGCTATAATCCCGGCCTCGCCCGCGAATACAAATTCGACCCGGCTCCCGGCCGTCATACCCGCGGCGGGCTCAAGGTCCCCTACGGACACATGCCGCCTGAGGTGAAATACAACTATGAGAACACCGGCGAGAGAGACGTCGCCGGACTAGTCGAGTGGGAAGTCTCCAACTGCGCCGGCTTCTGTTCTTTCGGCAACTTCCTCATGAGCGAACCCGTCATGCACCACCAGATCGTTGCAGTCACCGGTTTCGAGGAATACCTTACGGAAGAAGGCCTCAACAATTTTGCGCAGCGCGGCTTTGCGATGCGCACCGCCTTCAACATCCGCGAGGGTATAACACGCGACAAGCTTTTCCTCTCCGACCGCGCCTGCGGCAAACCGCCGCTCAAAGACGGTCCGCTCAAAGACGTCACCGTCGACGTCGACAAGATGGGCGACAACTTCTACGAGGCTATGGGCTGGTACGTCGATACCGGCATTCCCAAGAAAGAGACGCTTGAGCGTCTCGGCGGTCTCGAGTGCGTGATCAAAGACCTTTATCCTGAAGGGTAAGTCCCGCCCCCGAACCTGAGCATCTGCCCCGGCCCTGATACGGGCCGGGGCTTCCGTTTGAGTCAAAAAACTGTTGACAACGGCAAAAAGCTGTGCTAAATTTGTCAATAACATATAAAAACACAAATGCTTTGAAGGAATTATGCGGCATGCGATCCGTTTCAGAGAGCCGGCGCACGGTGTAAGCCGGTACGTGACCATGTTGGCAGTCTCATTCCAGAGCACAGCTTCCGAAGGCCGTCAGGGTTGGTAAGAGGCTGCGGATGCCCCGTTACCATGGCTAGGGTTTTTCTGAACCCGAACAGAGCGGCCGCGTTTACGCGGCAAGCAGGGTGGTACCGCGGAATTATTTCGTCCCTGAGACTTATATCAGTCTCGGGGATTTTATTTTTGCAAAGGAGCAGATCGATATGAAAAAGATGTATATTGCGGACGTTACGCTGAGGGTGCCGGCAGTTCCCGGAGAACCCGCGCTGAGCTTTAAGGAGAAGCTCGAGATCGCCAGATATCTGGAAAAGCTTCACGTCGACGTCATAGAGCTTCCGGAGATATCCGACGAAAAGACAGATCCGCTCCTCGTAAGAACGATAGCTTCATTTATTGCCGACAGCACTCTGTCTCTGACGGCCGGTCTCACTGGAAGCTCCGTGGAATCCGCATGGAACGATATAAAGAACGCGGCTCACCCGCGTCTGCGCATCGCGGTGCCCGTCTCTACGGTCCTCATGGAATATGTCTGCCATAAGAAGCAGCCGGCTCTGCTGAAACTGATAGCGGAACTGGTGACCAGGGCAAAAAGCCTCTGCCCCGACGTGGAGTTCTTCGCTGAAGACGCCGTACGCGCCGAGCATGACTTTCTCGTTTCCGCCGTCGAGACCGCGGTCTCCTGCGGTGCCACAGCAGTAACGGTATGTGATTCCGAGGGGACCATGCTCCCGGATGAGTTCGGCCGCTTCATCTCCGGTCTGGTCGAGTCGGTGCCTGCTCTCTCGGGCATAAGGTTCGGCGTTCAGACCAGCGCCAGCCTGGATATGGCTACTGCGTGCGCATTGTCCGGCGTGCTCTCCGGCGCGGACGAGATAAAGGCCGCCGCCGGCGGTGGAGACAGCCCCTCCGAAGCCGCGATAGCCCATTTCGTCAAGCTCCGCGGCGATTCCTGCGGGATAACCTGCGGTCTCAATCAGCTCGAGCTCCAGCGCATCACCAAACAGATAAACTGGATAACCAACACCAAGCGCAGCAGCACGTCTCCCTTTGACAGCGGGATCCGCGACTCCGCCGAACAGGGCCGGGCCGCAGACTTCACACTCAACGTCAACGACGGTCTCTCCGCAGTGCGCGGAGCCGTTAAAAAGCTGGGCTACGATCTTTCCGAAGACGACAACCAGCGGGTTTTCGAGGCTTTCCAGCGCGTCGCAAGGAAAAAAGACGTCGGTCCGCGTGAACTCGACGCTATCGTCGCCAGCACCGCGCTGCAGGTCCCATCCACCTACAAGCTCGTCAGCTACGTGATAAACTCCGGCAACATCATATCCTCCACGGCTCACATCCAGCTCTCCAAAAACGACTCCGTCCTGCAGGGCTTCTGCCTCGGCGACGGCCCCATAGACGCGGCGTTCCTGGCCCTCGAACAGATCGCCGGACGCCACTATGAACTGGACGATTTCCAGATCCAGTCCGTCACCGAAGGCCGCGAGGCAATGGGCTCCGCTCTCGTCAAGCTGCGCTCCAACGGCAAGCTCTACTCCGGAAACGGAATCTCCACCGATATCATAGGAGCGGCCATCCACGCCTATGTCAACGCTCTCAACAAGATCGTCTACGAAGAGACCTAAACCGTAACCGGTATCACAAATAGAACGCTTTCAGGAGAATCCCGTTATGAAACTCTCATTTTCAATAAATAACTGGCACGGATATACGTGGCAGGATTTCTGCAAAGTCGCCAAAAGCATTGGTTTTTCCGGCATAGAACTGCACTCAGTGCATGATTCCGGTCTCTCCGAGCCCGGCGGTCCCTTCGACATGAAGCGTTCCGCCGCGACGGTGCGCGAGATGATCGACCTTCAGCTGTCCATCCCCTGTGTGGACTCCATATGCGATATTTCCGACGAGAGCCGTTTCGAATACAACTGCAGTGAGATCGCTGCCTGCGTAGAGACTGCGCGCAGATTCCGCATCCCCTATGTGCGCATCCACGCTTCAGAGAACGGCAGCGTCACCGAAACGATGCTGGAGTGTCTCCGTCTGTCTGTCAATGCGGCTGAAAAGTCGGGCGTCACGCTTCTCATAGAGACCGTCGGCATCTTCGCGGATACCTCAAAGCTCTGCGACGTGCTCAATTCCTTCGCCTGCGACAATCTGGCCGCGCTTTGGGACATGCATCACCCCTTCCGTTTCAACAACGAGTCACCGGAGGAGACGATCAGGAACCTCGGCGCATACGTCAAGCATGTCCATATTAAAGACTCGGAAATAGTGGACGGAGTGCTCCACTACCGCCTCCTCGGAGACGGCGAACTGCCGATCTCGAATATGATCGACGCTCTTCGCTCGATCAATTACGACGGTTTCATCTCCTTCGAGTGGGATCCCAAATGGATGCCCGAGCTCGACGATATGGAGATCGTATTTGCCCAGTTCGTCAGTTACATGAACCGCTTTGACGACCCGTCCACCGCCAAGGCGACGCTCTACGAGAACAGGGCCGGCACCGGTAAATTCATCTGGAAGAAGGAAACGCTCATCGACATGACTTTCTCCCAGATGCTCGACCGCACCATACGGGAATTCCCCGACCAACTGGCCTTCAAGTATACGACTCTCAACTACACCAGAACGTACGCGGAATTCCGGGACGACGTCGACGAGTTCGCAAAGGTCCTCGTATCCCTCGGTGTCCGTCCGGGGCATCAGGTCGCCATCTGGGCCACCAACATCCCCCAGTGGTACATCACCTTCTGGGCCACGGTCAAGATCGGAGCGGTCCTCGTGACCGTAAACACCGCTTACAAGATACATGAAGCGGAATACCTCTTCAAGCAGTCCGACACACACACTGTCGTCATGGAGAAGGGATACCGCGACTCTGACTATTCGGCCATCATGGCAGAGCTCTGTCCCGAGCTTGAGGACACAGTGCCCGGGCAGCCGCTCCACAGCAAAAGGCTCCCCTTCCTCCGCAACGTTATTACCGTCGGTTTCAGGCAGAAGGGCTGCCTCACCTGGGAAGAGGCGCTCCAGCGGGCCCCTCAGGTGCCCATAGAGGAGATCAAGCGCATGGCCGCCGCCGTCGATCCCAATGATGTCTGCAACATGCAGTACACCTCCGGCACCACCGGTTTCCCGAAGGGCGTCATGCTAACCCATTACAACATAGTGAACAACGGCAAGTGCATCGGCGACCGCATGGATCTATCGACCGCTGACAGGATGATGATCCAGGTCCCCATGTTCCACTGCTTCGGCATGGTCCTCGCGATGACCGCGACCATGACCCATGCAGGCACGCTCCTGCCGCTCCCCTACTTCTCTCCGAAGCCCTCGCTGGCCTGCATCAATCAGGAACACATCACATGCTTCCACGGAGTCCCTACCATGTTCATAGCCATGCTGGAGCATGAGGATTTCCCGAAGACCGATTTCTCCTACATGCGCACGGGCATCATGGCCGGTTCGCCCTGTCCGATTTCCGTGATGCAGGATGTCGTGGACAAGATGAACATGAAAGAGATCGTGATAGTCTACGGTCAGACCGAAGCGTCTCCCGGCTGCACCATGAGTTCCACAGACGACCCGCTGGAGGTCCGCGTGACTACAGTCGGCGGCAACATGCCTGAGATAGAATGCCGCATCGTGGACCCGGAGACCGGCGAGGAACTGCCTGACAACGTTACAGGCGAGTTCGTCGCCCGCGGATACAACATTATGAAGGGTTACTACAAGATGCCCGACGCGACGCGCGCCGCTATAGACGAGAACGGCTGGCTCCACACGGGCGACCTTGCCTGCCGCACGCCCGAGGGGAACTACCGCATCACAGGGCGACTGAAGGATATGATTATACGCGGCGGCGAGAACATCTATCCCAAGGAAATCGAAGAGTTCATATACACCCACCCCAAAGTCTCCGATGTACAGGTCATCGGCGTACCCGACGAACAGTACGGTGAAGAGATCATGGCCTGCGTCATCCTCAAGGAGGGCGAGACCATGACCGAGGAGGAGATGAAACAGTACGTGCGCGACCATATGGCCAGACACAAGGTCCCGCGCTACGTGGATTTCGTCGACCGCTTCCCGATGAATGTTGCCGGCAAAATCCTCAAGTACAAGATGCGCGAAGACGCCGTGGAGAAATTCGGTCTGAAAAAGGCGGCTGAGATAGAGACCGCCTGAAACATATTAAATATTTGACGGAGGTGCATCTCAGTGGCATCAGAAAAAAGCTTCCTCGATTTCATACTGGACCAGCTCTCCGAACTGGAAGATATATCCTGGCGCGCCATGATGGGAGAATACATCCTCTACTACCGCGGAAGGGTATTCGGCGGAATCTATGACGACCGCTTTCTGGTCAAATCCGTCCCCGCGGCCGTGGCCATGATGCCGGATGCGGAACCTGCAGTCCCCTACGAAGGCGCAAAGGAGATGCTGACCGTAGACAGGATCGAAGACAGGGAATTCCTGGCGGAACTGGTGGAAGCTATGTATGACGAGCTACCCGCCCCTAAGAAAAAGAAAAGCTGAGGCCCTTCTTCCTGCCAGAA
>JAFZSD010000027.1 GCA_017619535.1 Oscillospiraceae bacterium
CGGTACTCGTTTGCGATCGTGTAATTACGGCATTTCTCAAACAGGTCCATAAAACGACCTCCTCTCAGAACAATACAGGAAAAGAGATAATGCTTAAATAATTTTAAGCAAATTATACGACCGCTGCCGTAAAATGTCAATATTGACAGTTTGCCCTGCGGCAGACGGCGTTTATATGTGAAACATAACACATTTTGCCGCATCTTTCAATCCTAACGGCAGCGTGGGCGCGGATATAAAGCGCCGAAGATACGAAGCGGCGGTTTCAGCGTGAGGGAAAAATGCAAAAAGGTTCAAAAGTCGGCGTCGTCGAACCGCTTTTGAACCCTTTTTCTGTTGTACGCTTTTTTGTTATCCGGCTTTCGCGTCACCGGGCAGATAACGCCCCAGGTGCCGCGCTTCTGCCTGTCCAGCTCGCGTTTCTTTTTCTTTGAGAGCTTTTCATACGGGATATATACTTTCATGGTATCCTCCATTCATGAGCCGCGCGGACGGCAGCGCGTCGCTTTGCCCGTTCCGGTCAGATATCGAGATCCGTTCCCTTCCGATGAGGACGGGCACCTTCGAATGAACCAGCACGACGTCGCCTGCGTGCAGCCGGGTGTCGCCCTGCGGGATTATGATCCGGTTTCCGCGTTTTACCATGACGATAAGCGTCTGGCGCGAGATATCGAGATCGCGGATGCATTTGTCGTTCCAGGGGTTGTGTTCAAGAAGAGTGATCTCCTTCAGCTCGACATGATCGTCTCCGGCATTGCTCTCTGCCGCGATGACGACGGTGTCGGCGCTCTCGAGGACCGTGTTTCCGCGCGGGATGATTATGTCGTCTCCGCGGCGGACGGCGGTGATTATCATTCCCGTCGGGATCTGCAGTTCAGAGATCTTTTTTCCGATCCACGGGTCATATCCGGAAAGCGAGATCTTGATGAACCGGAGATCGTCCTCTTTCGCCATGCTGCTGCTGCGCTGCAGCTTTGTGTACTGCTCCACGAAACCGGCGGATATGATGCCGGTGGGGATGGCGACCATCCCGACGCCGAGGAAAGTTATGATGATACCGAGGATCTTGCCCAGAGTGGTGATCGGATAGATGTCGCCGTAGCCGACGGTGAGCAGGGTGGAGACGGACCACCATATTCCGGAGAAGGCGTTAGAAAAGGCCTCGGGCTGGGCGGCATTTTCCACCGAGTACATGCATAGGCTGCTGGCGAGTATAAGGACGAGGACGATAAATACGGAACTTATGAGCTGCTGTTTCTTTTTTGACAGTACATCGGCGATAGCGTTGAGATCGTCGTAATAGGCGTTTATGCGGAACAGGCGGAAGATGCGTACGATCCGCAAGACGCGGAACGCGACGGCACCCTCGGGAAAGAATACCGGGAGATAGGCAGGAAGAAAGCTGAGCAGGTCGACGATCCCGGTGAAGGATGTCACGTATCTGCCGATGGAACGGAGCTCGGTCCCGCGCCGGTAGATGTATTTGGCGGCTATCAGGCGAAGGACATAGTCAACGGCGAAGAAAGCCGCAGAGATGTCTTCTATGGTATCGAGCAATACGCGGTTGCGGGAATAAACGCTTGAAAACGTGCTCAGTATCACGACGGTGAGGTTGAGCAGAATGATAAACGTGATCCAGAAGTCGTATGCACGGCTGATGAAATCATCAGAAGCGCCTACCTCTACGACCTTAGCGAGTCTGGCACGGAAGTTTTCAAATCGGTTTCCGTTCGTCTGCTTCATGATCTTCTCCCAAAAGCTCCTTTAGGAGCCGGAACTGTACGGCTATAGAGTACTGTTATAAATAATTATATCAGCAGCGAAGCGTTTTTCAATGGTTTTTGCAAAACGGACAGTATACATTATATAATAATAGTCCGGTTGAAGAGAACTACCGATGTCGCCTGATCACTATTGTACGGCCGGGTCTGCTGTGGTAAAATACAGCTTGATCATGACCCGGACAAAAAGACGGAGGAAATGTCCCTGATGGAGATATATCTGGTAAGACACGGCGAGACAGACTGGAACCTGCAGAAGCGGCTCCAGGGCCGCGAGGACGTGCCGATGAACGCAACGGGAGAGGAGCAGGCGGATGCAGTTGGACGCGCTCTCTCCGGAGTCTGTTTTGATTATATACTTTCGAGCCCACTTTCACGCGCGCGCAAAACGGCGGAGATAATCGACGGATACGTGCGTTGCGGAAAAGTGGTCTGCGAAGAAGGACTTACGGAGCGCTGTTTCGGGTCGCTGTCCGGACAGCAGGTAAAAAACCTGTATACGGCGGAGGCGGATGACATGGAGCCGCAGGCCGAGGTCTGCAGCCGGGTGACGGACGTTCTGAGGCGATACGAACAGCTTGGCTGCAGCAGGATCCTTGCCGTTTCCCACGGCGGGACGATACGGGCCTTTTTCCGCGGAAAGACGAAAGGACTGCCTGAACCGATGATACTCAAGAACGCCTGCATAAACATATGTGATTTTACGGACGGCGGTCTTGTCATAAAGCGCTTCAACCTCAGCGCCGCGGACTATGAACAGGTCGCCTCTGAGAACTGACACAAAAAAACAGCGCCTGAGCGCTGCGGTTACCGCAGATACCGGACGTATGCTGGGACATACAAGCCGGCGTCTGCGGTTTTTGTTATGGTTTTTCAGACAGTTATTATGAGTTCATCAGGTTCCACGTGGCAGGGAAGATACAGGATCTCCACCCCGGAGGCCGCGGCGGCGTCCAGGGCCATGCCGAAAAGGGGATGGGTCTCCGTGTTCGCCCGTACTTCCGTTATTCCGTCCATCTGTATGACGAAGGCAAGAACGGAGCGGTATCCGTCCTTAACGGCTTTTGCAAGTTCATATAAATGCTTTACGCCACGCTCGGTGGGCGCGTCCGGGAAATAACCTACTCCGCCAATCTCAAGGGTACAGCCCTTGACCTCCATAAGGAATCTTTCACAGCCTTTTTCAAGGTAGAAATCGATACGTGAATCACCGTAGGAGTACTCGGGCCGGATAAGATCGTAACCGCCGGTTGCGAGCCATTCCCATACGACGGCGTTCGGAGCCTGGCTGTCGATGTTGACGAGAAGGCCGTTCGATTTCCTGACGGCGATCAGGTCCCAGCGGGTTCTGCGCTTGGGACCGTCAGCCCGCGTCAGGTATACTTCGCAGCCGGGGAGAAGAAGCTCGCGGCAGCGGCCGGTGTTCTTGACGTGTACCGTCTCTCTGGATCCGTCCAGTTCCACATTTGCGATAAATCTGTTGGGCCGGTCAATGAATACGGCGCGCCGCACATTCTGATACTTCATCTGTACTTTCCTGAGAACGGTTCCGGAAGGGTCAGCCCTGAGCGGTATTGTAGATGCGTTCCCCGAATATGCCGCGGCCGACACGGACCAGCGTACTGCCCTCCAGCACGGCGTATTCGAAATCGTCAGACATGCCCATGGAGAGGACGGATATATCCGCGCCCGGTATCTTTTTTGAAGCTATATCCGAATATATCCTGTACATTTTCGAAAAGTAACGACGTACCAGATCGCCCTCGCAGATGGGCGGGATGCACATAAAACCGCGAAGTCTCACAGAGTCGAGCTCCGACACGGCACAGGCGAGCTCTTCAGCCTGATCCGGATCGGCGCCGCTCTTGCTGTCTTCATCGCCGATATTGAGTTCGATGAGTATGTCCGCAGTGCGTCCAGCCTTCGAATACTGTTTGGAGATCTCGCGCGCCAGCTTGAGGCTGTCGACGCTCTGAATGAAACCGGTCATGTCCGGCAGATACTTCACCTTGTTGGTCTGCAGCGTGCCGATTATGTGACAATCGGCGCCGTGTTTCCGAAAGAAACTGTTCTTCTGCATCAGTTCCTGGACGCGGTTCTCGCCGAAAAGGGTCTGTCCCTCGGCCACGGCAGCAGCCAGCTTCTCCTCGGGCTGGGTCTTGGAAACGGCCATGAGCAGGACTTCTGACGGATCCCGGCCTGCGGCTGCGCACGCCGTTTCGATACGTCCGCGCACGGTTTTGAGGTTTTCAGCTATATAATTATATATTGTATCCATGAAGCGGTGCCTCCTATGACTTGTTATCGGAAAGACCGGAGCAGGCGCGCAGCGCTGCTCCGGTCTCTGGTACGCCCGATGCGATTCGAACGCACGACCTTCAGAGTCGGAGTCTGACACTCTATCCAGCTGAGCTACGGGCGCGTATCGGGTAACGTTTTACAGAAACGTATTATAGCAAACGCGAGCATATATGTAAAGACAAAACTCGGGCAGCAGGGAAAACGCCTGAACGGGGCGACGTTCTTTCCGGGAGGAAAACTGCACAAAATTTAATGAAAAAATTTTCCGAAAAAGAGAAAAAACATATTGACATAATACAGTCTGTCTGATATTCTAACAAAGCGCCCGTGGGGGAGGTATGCCCACGCGCGTACTGCGATGATCCGGGAGATTGCAGACGAAAGTCTGGTAACTTCCGGGGAGTATGTCCGGTGTCGGCCCGGTGCCGGCACGCAATCGGGCGGCTGAGGAAAAGCTGTATTGGCGTATATCGCCTCGTACAGGGAAAAACCGGCCGGAAACAGAGCCGGTTTGATTCTTGTACAGGAGTGATACGCACGGCAAAGTGTACAGAATTTTCTCATCCGTACGACTTTTGAAAGCGCGGTGCCCAATGCCGCGGAAAAATCGTACGTTCATGGAGGAAACGTAAATGGCAAACAAAAAAATGATCAGAATCAGACTCAAGGCATACGACCATCAGCTCATCGACCAGGCGGCCAGCCGCATCGTCGAGACAGCAAAGCGCACGGACGCGAAGGTCTCCGGACCCATTCCGCTTCCCACGAAGAAGGAAGTCGTGACCATTCTCCGCGCTGTTCACAAGTATAAGGACAGCCGTGAGCAGTTCGAGCGCCGCACCCACAAGAGACTTATCGACATCATGAGCCCCACCCAGAAGACCGTAGAGGCCCTTATGGCTCTCGAGCTTCCGGCCGGCGTCGAGATCGAGATCAAGCTCTGAGTTCTTACCTTATTAAATACGCGCGTATGCGCGTACATGATTCACAAACACCCGGCGTCCGCCGTCTTGCGAGGCGGGCGGGGTCATGTTGGCAGCCTCTCGCCGGAGTTGCACAGAGCGATGCGAGCCAACCAATAACCTATCAGGAGGAAATATGATGAAAAAGGCAATCATTGGCAAGAAAGTCGGCATGACGCAGATTTTTGACGCCAACGGCAAAGTGATCCCGGTCACCGTAATCGAGGCCGGCCCCTGCGTCGTAGTACAGAAGAAGACCGTCGAGAAAGACGGCTACAGCGCCGTTCAGCTCGGTTTCCAGGATGAGCTGGAGCGCAAACTCACGAAGCCCGAGATCGGCCATCTCAAGAAGGCCGACGTCGAGCTCAAGAAGTTCCTCAAGGAATTCAGACTCGAAAACGTCGACGATATGAACGTTGGCGACACCATCAAGGCTGACGTCTTCGCCGAGGGCGACAAGATCGACGTCACCGGCATCTCCAAGGGCAAGGGCTACGCCGGCGTTATCAAGCGCTACGGCGCACAGCGCACCCCCACCAGCCACGGCGGCGGCCCCGTCCACCGTCACGCGGGCTCCATGGGCGCCTGCTCGTCTCCGTCCCGCATCTTCAAGGGCAAGATCGGCGCCGGACACATGGGCTCTGAGCAGATCACAGTTCAGAACCTCGACGTAGTAAAGGTCGATCCGGAACTCAATCTGATCGCCATCCGCGGCGCGATCCCCGGCCCCAAGGGCGGGATCGTATGCATCAAGAACACCGTAAAGAACAACAAGGTCAAGACCGGTGTCCAGACGATCAGCACCAACCCGCAGAAGGCTTCCGGCAGAAACCCGCAGAAGGCCTCCGCAAGAATGCGCTAAGGAAGGAGAGAAGTTGAATGCCTACAGTTAAAGTTTTCAATATGGCCGGCGAGACAGTCGGTGAGGTAGAACTCTCCGAGGCCATCTTCGGTATTGAGCCCAGCATCCCGGCTCTCCACGAGTCCGTGAAGAATTATCTCGCAAACCAGAGACAGGGTACCCAGTCCGCGCTCACCCGCGGCGAAGTGTCCGGCGGCGGCAAGAAGCCCTACCGTCAGAAGGGTACCGGCCGCGCCCGTCAGGGCAGCACCCGCGTCCCCGAGTACACTCACGGCGGCGTGGCGTTCGCCCCGAAGCCGCGCAGCTACAGGTTCTCCATCAATAAGAAGCTCAGAAAGCTGGCTCTTAAGTCCGCGCTCTCCCAGAAGGCCGCCGACAACGCAGTCGTGGTCATCGACGAGATCAAGCTCGACGAGATAAAGACCAAGTCCTTCAAGAGCTTCCTCGACGCCGTAGGAGCCTCCGGCAAGGCCCTCGTCGTCACCCCCGAGGTCAACGACAACGTAGTCCGCAGCGCCCGCAACATCCCCGGCGTACAGACCACGATCGCGACCATCCTCAATACCCACGACGTCATGAACGCCAAGACGTTTATCGTCGACAAAGCGGCTCTCGCAAAAATCGAGGAGGTGTACGCATAATGAAGTTCGCTTATGATATTATCCTCCGCCCCATCATCACGGAGCAGTCCATGGAGCAGACCGGCATTAAGAAGTACGCCTTCGAAGTCGCGCCGGATGCCAACAAGATCGAGATCAAGAAGGCTGTCGAGGAGATCTTCGGCGTTAAGGTCGAGAAGGTCACCACCCTCAACATGATCGGCAAGGCAAAGCGCACCGGCCGTTATCCCGAGGGCAACCGGAAGAACTGGAAGAAGGCAGTCGTGAAGCTGACCGACGATTCCAAGACCATCGAGTTCTTCGAGGGAATGGTATAAGGGAGGAAACATAGATGTCTGTTAAAACTTACAAACCCACCACTCCGTCGAGAAGGCACATGTCTGTTTCCGGTTTCGACGGAATCGATAAAAAGGCAAAGCCCGAGCGCAGCCTTACTGAGGTGCTCAAAAAGCACTCCGGCCGCAACAGCTACGGCCGCATCACCGTCCGCCACAAGGGCGGCGGCAACCGCAGGAAGTACCGCATCATCGACTTCAAGCGCGACAAGATCGATCTTGAAGCGAAGGTCATCCGCCTCGAGTATGACCCGAACCGCAGCGCCAACATCGCTCTGGTCGAGTATCCCGACGGCGAGCGCCGCTACATCCTGGCTCCTGTCGGCCTGAACGCAGGCGACACTGTCATCTCCTCCGAGACGGCGGACATCAAGCCGGGCAACGCGCTTCCGCTCAGGAATATCCCGGTGGGCACGACGGTCCATAACGTGGAGCTCAAGA
>JAFZSD010000004.1 GCA_017619535.1 Oscillospiraceae bacterium
CCATATCCAGGAACAGAGTGATGACGGCCGCCTCGTTATAAACGTTGAAAACGGACCTGGAGATCATCGGAAACTCATTTTCCGCAGACGGCGAACGCACGGTCATCACCGCGCGCTGCATGTCGACCGCGCTCACGAAATAATCCCTGTGCGGCGTGGCAAAGCCGCAGCCGGGGCAGGTGAACTTCCCGATGTGGCGGTAATTCCTGTATTCGTACTCGGGTCTCGAGCTGCAGTTCGGGCAGGCGGCGAAATCGCTGACGACGTTCGGGCCGGGATGCGTGTGCAGATCCGCCGCTCCGTAATAAATGCGTCTGTTCTTGTCGCCGATCCGTCTGCATAACGGATCGTCGGCGTTCAAGATCACGACCGATCCTGGCGACTCTTCAGCCGCGAGGACCAGCCGGCCCTCGACGTATTCCGGCGTCGCGTTGCGGAGCATGGAGTCTCGGGCGAGGTTGCTCACGACGATGTAATCCGGCTTCAGCTTGGGCACGTTTATCGGGGAAATGATCTCGTCGAGCTCGATCACCGTGGCGTCCACCGTGGGCCTGTTGAATATGTCCACGGATTCCAGAAGAGTGCGCGCGTTGCCGGCGTGGTGGTTCGCTCCCCAGTCGCTGTAGCTTACGGTCATGCCGCGCTGTCTGAGAACGTCCGCGACCATGCTGGATATCGTAGTCTTGCCGTTGGTGCCGAGGACGACTATCGTGAGCCCGGGCTTTGAGACATATTTAAGGAAATCGCTGCAGAGGAGCATGGACGCCATTCCGGGCTTGTCGTCCTGCCTGCGGCCGGTCTTCATATAAACGGCAAGGAGCAGTTTTCCGGCCCAGAGCGCCGGGAAGAACATGATCTTTCCGATTATCCCGCGTATATGGAAACGGTCAAGCACATGATCCAGCGCCGGCCGTCCGAACACTCTCTCCGCCGTCCCCGTGAAGTAGATCAAGGGACCGTATACGATCATGCCGACTGCGGCGTACACGATCAGCTGGACGACGAGCAGAAGGCCGCGCGTCCGCGTCGCCGGCCAGAGCGCCCGCAGGGCAAATACGACCGCGAACATGACGGCCGTCGCCACTATTATCCTGACGAGATTCCTGAGCAGCGGCGCCGCGCTGCAGCCGTGGCTGCGCTTCAGCGATACCGCCTGCATCGCCACGGTCACCGCCTGACCTATGATGCTGGCGGCAGCCGCGCCGAGATAGGCGGGGATCCCGATCCGCGAGAACAGATATATGAGCGGCAGATCGAGCGCCGCGTTGAGAACTATTCCGGTGAACGTGCAGACGCATACCGCCTTTCCGCGACCCACGCTCTGCATCGTGGTGTTCATGACCGTGGATACTCCGCCGACGACATTGACGACGACCAGCAGCGCGAGGATGCCGGCGCCGTATTCGCTGGCGCCGTAAAACAGCCGGTACAGCGGCTCGGCAAACAGGATCATCCCGGCGGCCAACGGCACGGATATGAGCAGAAGGACGCCGAGCGCCTGATTCAGGCGGTCGTTCACGGCCCTGCGGTCCTCGCCCGCGTTGCTCTCGGCCATGAAAGGCGCGATGCTGCTGACGATGCCTATAGGCAGCGCGGAGATTATCATGCATATCCTCGGAGCCCAGGTTGATTCGACGCTGGCGATGACCTGTGTCTCCGTATCCGCGAATCCCAGCCTGTGGAGCCCTACGAGTATGAGCTTCATGTCTACCACACTGTAGATGCTCACCGTAAGGGATACGATAATGATCGGGATGCTTATGGATATGAGCTTGCTTACTATACGCCGCATCGGCGTATCGTCACCCTCGGGATCTTCAAAGGACCGGATCTCCGCTTTAAGGATCCTGTTCTTCTGACTGATATAAATGAGCGCGGCGAGCGCCCCCAGTACCGTTCCGGAGAAAGCTGTGTCGACGCCGGCCTCTACGCTCAGGCCCATAAGCTTTACGGCGACGAACGCGCCGGCCAGCGCGATGATTATGCGCACCAGCTGTTCGATGACCTGGCTCTGCGAAGATACCGCGACGTATTTATATCCCTGGAGCAGGCCGCGGCGCACGCTCATGAACGGCACGATCAGCATGCATAGGGATATTATGCGGATGCCTCTGGAGATGGTCTCCGGCGCAACGCCGTCGGTCATATCCTTGAGGATATATCCGGCCAGACCGTTCGCGAAGATCTGCATGACCGCAAAGGAAATAACGGAAAGGCCGATGATTATCCGCAGAGCCGCTGAATACGCCCGCTTCTCGCTGCGGTACATGCCCCGAGTATGATACTCGCTGATGACTATGCTAACCGCAACGGGTATCCCGCACGTGGATATGTCCAGGAACAGGGCGTAGATATTGTATACGCACGAGTATATTACTCCGCCCTCTTCGCCTATTATGTTGTAAAAGGGGATGCTGTACAGTACGCCCAGTATCTTCGTTATGACGATCGCGGCGTAGGCCGCGAACATCCCCCGGATAAAACTGTCTCTCTTCATCTTGTCCTGCCGTTGTAACGGATTGTTGCGCGCCGCTCTCTCTTCGGCGCGGTCCTTGTTCGAACAGCTATATGATACCTTATTTGCACTCTTCAATCAATATCGGACGGATACATATTTTTTATGGAGTTCCCGCCGCTCCGTACTGTGAAATCGTCTGTTTTCTCTTTTTTTATTCACATTTACGTGGTATAATTTTTTAATAGGCTTCGGAGGCCTGCAGTGAAATCGGCCGATCCCCCGTTAAAGGATCTTGAAAGGCGTTTCCAATGTTAAAACGAATGATAACTAAAGTCTTCGGTACGCACAGCGAACGCGAGCTGAAGAGCATAAATCCGATCGTCGACAAGATCGAGGCCCTCGGTCCCGAGTACAGCGCCATGACCGACGAGGAGCTCCGGGCAAAGACGGGCGAATTCAAGTCCCGTCTCGCCGCCGGTGAGACCCTTGACGATATCCTGCCGGAGGCGTTCGCGGTCGTGCGCGAAGCCGCGGACCGCGTTCTCGGCCTCAGACCGTACCGCGTTCAGCTCATCGGCGGCATCGTGCTCCACCAGGGCCGTATCGCCGAGATGAAGACCGGCGAAGGCAAGACGCTCGTCGCCGTTCTCCCGACCTACCTCAACGCTCTCGCCGGAGAGGGCGTCCACATCGTCACGGTCAACGACTACCTTGCCAAGCGCGACAGCGAGTGGATGGGCAAGGTCCACCGTTTTCTCGGCCTGTCCGTCGGCCTTATCATCCACGGCCTGGACAATGACCAGAGGCGCGAGTCCTACGCGGCCGACATCACCTACGGCACCAACAACGAGCTCGGCTTCGATTATCTGCGTGACAACATGGCTCTCTACCGCGACCAGATGGTCCAGCGCGGCCACGCCTTCGCCATCGTGGACGAGGTCGACTCGATCCTCATAGACGAGGCAAGGACCCCTCTCATCATCTCCGGCATGGGGGACAAGTCCACCGAGCTGTACGGACAGGTCAACGGCTTCGTCGAAGGACTTAAGAAAAAAGTATACGCCAGCATAGACGAGAAGGCGGAGGACGACGAAACGCTCGACGCCGACTATGTGGTCGACGAGAAAGCGCGCTCCGCGACGCTGACCGCCCGCGGCATAGCAAAGGCCGAGCAGTTCTTCGGGATAGAGAACCTGTCCGATCTGGAGAACTCGACCCTTTCCCATCACATCAACCAGGCGCTGAAGGCGCACGGCACCATGCACCGCGACATCGACTACGTCGTAAAGGACGGTCAGGTGCTGATCGTCGACGAATTCACCGGCCGCATCATGTACGGCCGCCGCTATTCCGAAGGCCTTCACCAGGCCATCGAGGCCAAGGAGCACGTCGTCGTCGAGCGCGAATCCAAGACCCAGGCCACCATCACCTTCCAGAACTACTTCCGCCTCTATAAGAAACTCTCCGGCATGACCGGTACTGCTCTTACCGAAGAGGCGGAGTTCGCCTCCATCTACAACCTCGATATAATCGAGATACCCACGAACAAGCCCGTCATCAGGGTCGACGACCCCGACGTCGTATTCAAGAACGACAACGGCAAGAACCGCGCCATAATCGAACAGATCAAGGAATGCAACGGACGCGGGCAGCCAGTCCTCGTCGGTACCGTCTCGATCGAGAAGAGCGAATATCTGTCCTCGCTCCTCAAACGGCAGGGGATAAAACACAACGTCCTCAACGCGAAGCACCATGAAAAAGAGGCGGAGATCGTCGCGCAGGCCGGAAAATTCGGTGCCGTGACGATAGCGACGAACATGGCCGGCCGAGGAACGGATATCATGCTGGGCGGCAACCCGGAGTTCATGGCCCGCGACGATCTCAAAAAGGCCGGCATCACTGACGAGATCATCAGCGAAGCGACCGGTTTCGCCGATACGGACGACGAAGAGATCCTGGACGCACGCCGCATGTACCACGACGCTCTCGAGCGATACAAGGCCGTTACCTCCGAAGAGGCAGAGCGCGTTAGGGCAGCCGGCGGACTCTTCATCGTCGGCACCGAACGTCATGAGTCGCGCCGCATCGATAACCAGCTCCGCGGACGAAGCGGCCGTCAGGGAGACCCCGGCGAGACCCGTTTCTTCATCGCCATGACGGACGACATAATGCGCCTGTTCGGAACGGAGCGCGTGATGCATCTCATGGAGACTCTCAACGTCGACGAGGACACGCCTCTTGACAACAAGATGCTCTCCAACGCGATCGAACAGTCTCAGATGCGGGTCGAGAGCCGCAACTTCCAGACGAGAAAACGCGTACTCGAGTACGACGACGTCATGAATACCCAGCGAAACATCATCTACGACGAGCGCCGCAAGGTCCTCGACGGTGAGAATATAAGCGGAAACATCCGCGGCATGATAACCGACGTCATCGAGCGGGCGGTGAACTCCGGTTTCACCGGCTCGGGCAACCTTACCGGCCGCGCCGAACTCGACGAGATCGTCGAACCCTTCACCAAGATGTTCCTGCGCCGCGGCGAGATCACGATGCCCCCGGAAGGCTTCTCGAAAGAAGAACTCACAGAGACCCTCAAGGAAAAGGCCTTCGCCTTCTATGACGCCAAGGAGGCCGCTCTCGGTTTCCTGCCCGACGGCACCACGCCTCTCATGCGCGAACTCGAGCGCCTCATCCTTCTCCGCGTCGTCGACGAATACTGGATGGATCACATCGACGCGATGAGCGATCTCCGCCAGAGCGTTGGTCTCCGCGCCTATGCCCAGACCAACCCGGTCGACGAGTACAAACGCGACGGTTTCGATATGTTCGAGGCCATGGTCAACGGGATCCGCGAGGAGGTCGTACGCCGTCTGTTCGTCGTACGCGTAAAGAAAGAGGAGAACCTGGAGCGCAAGAGCGTCACCTCATACTCCGCCACAACGGCCGGCGGCGACGGCACGATAAGACGCGAGCCCGTCAAGAAGGCCAAAAAGCCCGGCCGCAACGACCCGTGCCCGTGCGGAAAGCTCCGTCCCAACGGCCTGCCGATGAAGTACAAGGACTGCTGCGGCAGAAACGGCTGATCCCGCCATGTATCGTACGGAAACTTTTACCGAGAACCGTTCGGGACCGCTCATATACATGACCGCTCCCGGACTTGCCGCCCGGCACGCGTTCACTACGCGTTTCGGCGGAGTGAGCGAAGGGATATACTCTTCCCTCAACCTGTCCATGACGGTAGGCGACGATCCCGCACGCGTTTCCGAAAACTGCCGCATCCTGTGCGCCGCTCTCGGCATAGAGGAGGGAAAGCTCGTCTTTTCCCGGCAGGTACACGGCCGGACGGTCCGTCCGTGCACATCTTCCGACGCGTGCCCCACTATGGCCGACGTCCCTTACGAGGCTGACGGCATAGTCACGGCCGAGCGCGGTCTCGCTCTGATGATATTCTCGGCCGACTGTACGCCCATCCTGCTCTCCGATCCCGTGACGGGGGCCGTAGGCGCGGTGCACGCCGGCTGGCGCGGCACCGTGGCGGACATAGCCGGAGAGGCGGTCCGCACGATGGCCCGGGAGTTCGGTTCCCGCCCTGCCGATCTGCACGCCGCGATCGGGCCCTGCATCTCCGCATGCTGCTTCGAGACCGGATCCGAAGTGCCGGAAGCCGTCCGTGCAGTCCTGGGTCCCGGGGCCGAGGAGCATATACGCCCCGCCGGATCTGAAAACAAATCCTATGTGGATCTGAAAGGCGTGAACCGCGCTCTCCTGCTGCGCGCGGGTCTTGCGCCCGACCTAATAAGCGTCTCCGATGAATGCACCGTATGCCGGTGCGATAAATACTGGTCACACCGCGCGACTGGCGGCCGCCGCGGGAGCCAGGCATCTGTAATAATTTGCGGCTGAAAGGATTAGTCCGGACGTGAAGACATTCCGTTTCGCAAAATTCATAACTGTGATGCTCGCCGCCGCGCTCCTGCTCGGCGCTTTGGCCGGCTGCGCGGGAGATACCCTGCCCGTCGATCCGGACGCCGTCTCGCCCGACGGACAGCAGGACGATAACAAACCCGTGTCTCCGGCTTCCGACGGAAAATTCACTCTCCGGTACGCTCCGGACAGGAGCTTCAATCCCTATTCCAGCGACGCTCAGGAAAATCTTCTTCTCTCTTCCCTCATGTATGAAGGGCTGTTCCGGCTGGACAAAAGCTTCACCGCCGTTCCCGTGCTCTGCGACACCTGTACTACCGAAGACGGTCTCACTTACAAGATAAAGATCCTTCGGGGAATAAAGCTTACTGACGGTTCTGCCCTAACCGCCGCAGACGTCGAGTACTCGCTGGGTTTCGCGGCCGAGAGCGAGCGATACAAAAACCGCCTGTCCGTCATATCCTCCTGCGCCGCTACCGGACCGCTGACGCTGGAGATAACGCTCGACTCGCCCAACCGGTCTCTGCCGGAGCTGCTCGACGTTCCGATCGTCAAAGCCGATACGGGCGAAAACGATATCCCCGTCGGGACAGGTCCGTTCATCCTCTCGCGGCCGGACGCTCCCCTCATGGGCGCGTACAGAGGCTACCGGTCGTATGAAAATCTGCCGCTGACCGAGATATACCTTAAGGAACTGTCTGATTCCGAACTGCCGGAATCCTTTGCGGACTACAGCCTCGACCTTGTATGGGACGACACGTGCGACGGAAGCCATATGATGATGCGCGGCAACTGCGAGGTCCGCGGCTACTCGACTACGATACTGCAGTATATCGGCTTCAACGCCTATTCCACGCTGATAAGCGACCCGGCGTTCCGCCGCGCGATGAATCTTGCTATCGACCGCGCGGCCGTCGTCCGCGACGCTTTCGACGGCGGCGGAAGCGAGGCCGTTCTGGTGCTGCCCAAAGCCCACTATCTGTACAACGCGTCCTGGGAGGCCGGGTTCGGCTTCTCTCCGGACGAATGTTCGGAAGCGCTGAAAGCTTTGGGGCTGGAGGAGAAAACGGGAGACCGTTTCCTTGATATCGTCACCACCAACGTCAACGGAAAATTCAAACGCGTTTCCTTCCGTTTCATAGTCAATTCCGAAAACCCGGCAAAGGCGGAAGCGGCGCAGATAATCACCGATCAGCTCCGTGCCGCCGGACTCGACGTCAGGCTGGAGACGCTCCCGTGGGAAACCTTCGTCAAGCGTCTCGAGAGCGGAGAATTCGATATGTACTACGCTGAAGTGGGCCTTCCGCCGGACTTCGATCTGTCCGGCCTGCTCTCATATGACGGGGCCCTCAATTTCGGCCAGATGGGCAGCGGACAGTATGACGACCTGATCGAGGCGTTCCTGAACGCAAACGGAGACGAGGAAAAAATAATGGCAGCGAAGCGGCTCTGCCGCGGTATAGCGTACGACTGTCCGATCATTCCGATCCTGTACCGGGAGCATGAGATCTGTACGCACCGCGGTTCCGCCGTCGGCGCCGAACCGTCCGTATCCGGGCTCTTCGGCGGTTTCACTGAATGGAACATAGATCTGAGCTGACAAAATACAGACAGAGGAGATAACAGGAAATGAGCAGGGTTTACAGGTGTTTTACGGAAAAAAAGCCGGGTTTCGACGTTGAGGCCCAGGGCGTCCTCCGCGACCTGCGGGGAAATCTCGGCGTGCGCAGCATAGACAGTCTCCGCCTTTTCTCGCGCTACGACGTCGAGGGCGTCGGCAGCGACGTCTACGCGCAGGCGCGCGGCATTGTGTTCTCCGAACCCCAGGTCGACGAGTGCTACGACGAGGTGCTGCCAGAGTTTTCCGGCGAGCACCGCATACTCGCCGTGGAAGCGCTTCCCGGCCAGTACGACCAGCGAGCCGACTCCTGCGCGCAGTGCATACAGATGCTGACCTGCATGGACAGGCCGGTCGTCCGTTCGGCAAAGGTATACGTCTTCTTCGGGGCTCTGACAGACGCCGACATGACAAAGCTCCGTTCGTATCTCATAAACCCTGTCGAATCGTGCGAGGCCGGGCTTGAAAAACCCGAAACCCTTGAGATGGAGTATCCGGTCCCGCAGCCCGTTCCCGTTATCGACGGTTTCGTCGGCGCGGACAGGGAAAAGCTGACGGCCATGCTTTCAGAGTACGGCCTGGCGATGGACCTTGCCGACCTCGAGTTCATGCAGACGTATTTCCGCGACGAGGAAAAGCGCGATCCTACCGTCACCGAGCTCAGGCTCATCGACACCTACTGGTCCGACCACTGCCGCCATACCACTTTCGGCACTCACATCGACTGTGTGGAGATATCCGACAGCCGCGTCGCCGCCGCATACGCAAAGTACCTGTCGGCACGCGGAGAGGTCTACGGCAGCAGGGCGGATACCCGTCCTCAGACTCTTATGGACGTCGCCACCATCGGCACAAAAACCCTTCGCGGCCGCGGCCTGCTCAAAAACATCGACGTTTCCGAAGAGATCAACGCCTGCTCCATCCACATCGACGTCAATACGGAAAACGGCGTGGAGGACTGGCTCCTCATGTTCAAGAACGAAACTCATAACCACCCCACAGAAATAGAGCCCTTCGGCGGCGCGGCAACCTGCATCGGCGGCGCGATCCGCGACCCGCTTTCGGGGCGCGCCTACGTCTATCAGGCGATGCGCGTCACAGGCGCCGGAGATCCGCGCGTTCCTATCGCCGAAACGCTGCCCGGAAAGCTGCCTCAGCGCAAACTTACCGTGACCGCGGCCCAGGGGTATTCCTCCTACGGCAACCAGATAGGACTTGCCACCGGTCTCGTTCACGAGGTCTACCACCCCGGCTACGTCGCAAAACGCCTTGAGATCGGCGCCGTCGTAGGCGCAGTAAAAGCGGAGAACGTCGTCCGAATGACTCCCGCCCCCGGAGACGCGGTCATCCTGCTCGGAGGCCGGACCGGGCGCGACGGGATAGGCGGCGCTACCGGCTCATCCAAATCCCACGACACCGGCTCCATCGTCACGATGGCCTCTGAAGTCCAGAAGGGCAATGCTCCCGAAGAGCGCAAGATCCAGCGGCTCTTTCTCGATCCTGAAGTGACCAGGATGATCAAGCGCTGCAACGATTTCGGCGCAGGCGGCGTATCCGTGGCCATAGGCGAACTCGCCGACGGTCTGGACATAAACCTTTCCCTTGTAAGGAAAAAGTACGAGGGCCTCGACGGGACGGAACTCGCCATTTCCGAGTCCCAGGAGCGCATGGCGGTCGTTGTCGCGCCCGGCGACGTCGACCGGTTCATAAAGAAAGCCGAAGCTGAGAACCTTGAAGCTTACGCCGTTGCCACCGTAACGGAATCTCCGCGCATGGTGATGAAGCTCGACGGACGCGTGATAGCCGATCTCAGCCGTGAATTCCTCTCGAGCAACGGAGCGGCCAAGCACACCCGGGTCAAAGTGCCCGCTGTCTCTGCATCTGCCGAAAGGAGCCATGCGGTGCCCTTCACCGAACGCATGCGCGAACTTGTGACCAGGCTGTCCGTATGCTCTCAGCGCGGTCTCTCCGAACGTTTCGACAGTACTATAGGCGCCGCATCCGTTCTTGCGCCTTTCGGCGGTTCGGCAATGCTCACGCCCGCGCAGTCGATGGCCGCGCTCATCCCGGTCCGCGGCGGAGAAACCGATACATGCTCCGTCATGTCCTTCGGTTTTGATCCCGAGATCTCGTCCGCAGATCCTTTTGGAGGCTCCAGAGGGGCGGTCATAACCTCTGCCGCAAAGCTGGTCGCGGCGGGCTGCGATCCTGACGGGATATATCTCACTCTTCAGGAATATTTCGAAAAACTCAGGGACGATCCGGTCCGCTGGGGCAAACCCTTCTCGGCACTGCTCGGCGCGCTGGACGCACAGCTCGGGCTAGGAATGGCAGCCATCGGCGGCAAGGACAGCATGTCCGGCTCCTTCGGAGATATGGACGTACCGCCTACGCTGGTCTCCTTCGCGATAGCGCCGAACAGCGCCAAATATGTCGTTTCGCCCGAATTCAAGTGCTCCGGCGACCCGGTCTACATCTTCCCGGCAGACGTTCTTCAGCTGGAAGAGCTCAAGGAACGCTGGCGTGCATTCCGCGGACTGTGCGTATCCGGAGCGGTACGCTCTGCATGGGCGCTCACATCCGGTGGCGCCGCTGAGGCGGTCTTCAAGATGGGCGTAGGAAACGGGATCGGGTTCACTGCGCAGAGCGGCTTCGATATCTTTGCCGGTCACGAACCCGGCACGATAATCGCGGAGCTCGCTCCTGACGTGCCCGCGCCCGCCGGCGCGGAGCTTATCGGCTGCACGAACAGCTCCGGTGACATATCCTGCGGCGGCGGGCATATAACCATCGACGCCCTCCGGGCGCTCTGGGAATCCCCTCTCGAAAAGGTCTTCCCGACGCGCGCAGGCGAGACGTCACCCGTGGAAAAGATCACATGGACCGGAGAACGGGCCGTTCCTTCCGTCACGGTCGCGCATCATAGCTTCGCAAGACCGAGGGCTGTTATAACCGCCTTCCCCGGGACGAACTGCGAACTCGATACCGCACGGGCGGTCGAGCGCGCCGGCGGCGAGCCGCAGATCATAGTGATCCGGAACCTGACGCCCTCCGCGCTGGAACAGTCTGTCGCCGAGGTGGAAAAAGCCGTTAAGAACAGCCAGATGGTCATACTTCCTGGCGGATTCTCCGGCGGCGACGAGCCTGACGGATCGGCAAAATTCATAGCGGCCTTCTTCCGCAACAGTCGCATAACGGACGCCGTACACGAGCTGCTCGGTTCCCGGGACGGCCTGATGCTCGGCATATGCAACGGTTTCCAGGCTCTCATAAAACTCGGTCTCGTACCGTTCGGCTCCATAGTCACTACTGACGCCTCATGCCCGACGCTGACCTATAACCTCATCGGACGCCACCAGTCCCGTTACGTATACACCCGCGTATCGTCCGCCGCGTCCCCGTGGCTGTCTCTCTGCAGACCGGGAGACGTGCACGCAGTACCGGTCTCTCACGGAGAGGGCCGCTTCGTAGCGGACGAGGCAACTATCAGGCGTCTAATAGAAAACGGCCAGATCGCGACCCAGTACTGCGACGCGTCCGGTTCTCCGTCGATGGACATCTCGGTCAACCCGAACGGTTCGGTGATGGCTGTCGAAGGCATCATGAGCCCGGACGGCCGGGTACTCGGCAAAATGGGCCATACGGAGCGCCGCGGCCCGTTCGTAGGAAGAAACATAACCGGCGAGAAGCATCAGCCCATTTTCGAGGGCGGCGTCGCCTACTTCAGGTGATCCCCGTCCGCAGGTGATTCCAAATCCGGGGAGGATAACGAAATGACAGACAGAGAACTAATAAGCATGGCAGTCTCCGCGATGGAGAATTCCTATTCGCCCTATTCCCGTTTTCCCGTCGGCGCGGCTATCGAATGCTCTGACGGCACGGTCTTTACCGGCTGCAACATAGAGAACGCCGCT
The DNA here is from genome assembly GCA_017619535.1 of Oscillospiraceae bacterium. Lineage (GTDB taxonomy): Bacteria > Bacillota > Clostridia > Oscillospirales > Oscillospiraceae > RGIG8048. The sequence goes on from JAFZSD010000004.1 coordinate 11,918, forward strand.
CTCGGAAGCACGGTATGCGCAGAGCGCGTCGCGCTGTTCACCGCCGTGGCCGCCGGCCGCCGTTCATTCAGACGCATAGCAATAACCTCGAACGGCTCAAGTTACTGCTATCCCTGCGGAGCCTGCCGCCAGGTGCTCGTCGAGTTCGCGCCGGATATAGAGGTCCTTTGCGCCAGGGCCGACGGCCGGTATGTCAGCTACCGTCTGAATTCCCTTCTCCCGCTCGCATTCACCAGCGCTTCCACTGACTGACCGCCCTGCGTTCCGCCGGCCCCGGGTGCGGAAATTGTCATATACTTGTAATATTAGAACGCTTTACATGGTCGGTTAACATGTTATAATTATATTTATCCAGTATCAGGGGAGGTGTCGGCGTTGGACGACTTCACGAGACAGTTTGATGTGGTCAGCAAGCGTGCGGAAACGCGTGAGATACTGTCCACCGTGTACGAGGCGCTCCGCATCAAGGGCTATAACCCCGTCAACCAGATCGTTGGTTATATCCTTTCGGAAGACCCCACCTATATCACCAACTACAACAACGCCCGCAGCCTTATCTGCAGACTCGACAGGGACGAACTGCTCCAGGAGCTCGTCTCCTATTACCTCGAGCCGCGCTGACTCTGCGGACCCCCTCACCCGGCGCGGGGAGTGGGCCTTGACGCCCATTTTCCGGCCGTACTACGCATGCTTCAAACAGCGGCGGACTCTGCCCTCCGGGGCTGACGGTCCGTCGCTTTTGTTTTCCCGCTCTCCGCCTGCGTGTCATATCTGAATCCGGGCCGGCGTCTTCGGACGCCGGTTTTTTATATTTGACGGCACGTCCGGCAAGAACGCCCTCTGGGATCAGCTATTAATAGTTACAATGCCGGGGCTTTGGTGTTGACACGCGAGAGACAATGTGTTACAATTTGGTTACATTTAGTTTGAAGGAGCATATCTATGCCTGCATCCTCAGGGACTAACGTGTCCATACCTCTTGAGTACAAGGGCCATCCTCTCAGGAGAAAAGACAATCTCATATACTACGGAAGCATGTCCGATAAATATATAATCATGCTCCAGGTCACAGATACGAAAAAGGTCAAGGATCTCGACGTCGCGACACGTGTCGTCGTCCAGCTCCAGTACACCGATCCCGATCTCAAATCCAGGGACCGCGTCGTAAAAAAGACCGAAAAGGACAGCCTTTACGCAGCTATCGACGTCGCCGCAGTGTGGCTCGACCGCGCGCTGACTACGATGTAAGGAGTTTAGTTTCCATGAAAACCGCCAAGAAGCTTGCCGCCGTACTGATCGCAGTTGTGATCCTCTGCTCGATGTGTCTTCTTACCGCATCCGCCGAAGGTTCCGTCGTCTACGGCGCTGCGACCGTAAACGCCGACGTACTGAATCTCCGCGAAGCCGGAGGTAAAGACTGCCGGGTGATTGCCACGATTCCGGATGACGCCGTCATCGTCATAGACGAGAAGACTTCAAAAGAATGGTTCAAGGTGACCTATGACGGCACCACCGGCTACGTTTCCACAGACTATCTCATCGAGATCTGCACTGCCGAGGATTTCAAAGCCATCGGAAAAGTGACCGGCGACTGGGTCAACGTAAGGGCGCTTCCCGGACCGACCGGCGCTATTCTCAAGACCCTGGAGGGCGGCACGAGGATCGACATCATCGGCGTCAACAACGGCTGGTACATCCTCGACGTCGACGGCACCCGCGGCTATATACGTTCCGACTTCGTCAAGCTCGTCTCCGAAAAAGACGCCGACAAGCCTCTCCTCGGCGAAGGATTCAAACCGCTCGATCCCGATGCGGAACTCGCACAGCAGATCGTTGATTTCGCGCTCCAGTACGTCGGTTATCCCTACGTCTACGGCGCTTCCGGCCCCTACAGCTTCGACTGTTCCGGCTTCGTGATGTACGTATACGGCCAGTTCGGCTATGAACTCTACCATGGCGCTACCGGTCTTTACAACAGATACGGCACCTATGTTGACAGAGCCGATCTTCAGCCCGGGGACCTTGTGTTCTTCTACGGGTTCTATGACGGAGACGGCGACTTCTGCGTCAACCATGTCGGAATATACATCGCTGACGGCCAGTTCGTCCACGCATCCAACAGCAGCACCGGCGTCATCGTGAGCGACATGAACAGCGTTTATGGCTCATGGTACAACGATGAGTATGTCGGCGCAAAGCGCATCCTGTGACCGTAAACTTCTGAATAATGTCAGCGGCGCATGCAAAAGCATGCGCCGTTCTTTCTGCAAAAGACCGCTCCTGACGGAGCGGTCTTTCAATCTTTTTCAGTTAATCAGGTCTTTTTGATGAATCTCTCGCCGCATTTGGGGCACGTTATCTGTATCCTGCCTTTGTTTTTGGGAACGCGGAGCGTCTTTCCGCAGCTGGGGCAGTTGAAGAAACGGTAGGACTTGCGGTCGCGGAAACGGTCGCGCCTGGCGATCAGTTTCTGCCTCACAGGCCACCACATGGTCAGAAAGCGGTCGTTCTCCCTGCGGCGCTTTTCGATGTTTCTCGACAGGAGCCTCATAAGCGCGTAGATGATGGCGGCGTAAGCCACGATCGTCAACGGGATGAACCGCGTTATGTCGGCTATGACCCCGCAGATGACTCCGGCGATTATCAGCGCGATATTCAGTTGATCCGGTCCGTAGCGGCCGGCCATGAATCTGCCGAGCCAGTTCCTCATGCGGTGTCACGCCTCCGAATAATGTCTCTGACGCGGGAGCGGATACTTCTCCCGTATAGTGCAGTATATCACCGACTGCGGAAAAATGGAGGGTCGTAACACTTTATTTACATTATACGGATACTGTCCGTCAGTTGTAGATCCCGCCTCCGATGAACTCGCGCACCAGGGCCTGGGGCTTGATGTATTTCTCGTCGATCGGCTCGAATCTCTGAAGGATGTCGGGCAGCCAGAGATAATCTTCATATTCGGCCCTGTTCTGCGGTAGCTCCTCCAGAAGGGGGATCGCGTAACGTCCGAGGATCGATACGTCGTAAGCATGCGCCGTGTCGATGAAGATATTGGCGTTGCCCAGGAAGGGGCGTATGTATTTTAGTTCGCCGCGGCGTACGTTGTCCCACATATCGATAGTTTCGCCCGCCGTCGTATTCCTGAATTTAAAGTCACGTACGAGACGTCTTATGAACCGCGCCCATTCATCCGGGAACAGGAGCCTGTCGCCGTTCATCACGTCGGACTCTGCGCTGACGAAAAGCTTCATCGCCTCCGGATGATCTCCGGTTATCTCGCTGTTGAGCGCGTGGATGCCTTCGAATATGACGACCTCGTCCTTTTCCAGCTTCAGGGGCGTGCTGCGGGACAGGTCCTGCTGTCTGACCATAAAGTCGAAGAACGGCACCATTATCTCCTCGCCCCGGGAAAGCTTGTCGAAGTGATCCTGAAGACGCGGCATGTCTATGCACAGGGGAGACTCGAAATCGTACTTGCCGTCCTCCGTCATGGGAGTGAGTTCCGGCGATACGGTAAGGAAGTAATTGTCCATCGAAACGACATGGGACCTGATGCCCAGCGAGAGCAGCGCGTCTTCGAGCCTGTGGGCGGACGTGGTCTTCCCCGATCCGGACGGACCGGCGAGGAGCACTATCGGACTGTTCTCGAGGTTATCGGCTATGTTGCCCGCCGTGCCCATTATAACGGCATCGTATCTGGCGTCGCAGTCGGCGACGAATTTTTCGGGATCAGTGGTTATCCTCCTGTTGATCTCCGCGATCTGGTATGCCATCAGAAAAACTCCTTCTCGTAGAATTCACGTATTTTTTCTTTTCTTGCAGAGGCCTTCTCCTCTGAACCTATATACTCATACGGGTACTTGGCGTTGAATATCCGCTCGATGCGGCCGCTCTCCGGGGCCACGAGCTTCGTGACGCCTCCGCCTCCCAGAGCCAGGATCGTACAGAGTTCCTCCATGATACAGATATTGTAAAGCCCCTCATGTCCCGGGAGACACCAGCCGACGTTCTCGAATCCGCCCGACATGTATTTCTGCCGGTAGAGATAGTAAGGCGCGTATCCCGCGCTCCGGAGCCTTGATCCGGCAGTGTCGAGCATGTCGGCCACTTCGGCGCCTGTCGGTATCTCGGTGCCCTCCAGCGTGATGCGCGTACCGCGTTTGAGCGAGAGCGTATGGACCGTAATATTTTCCGGTGAGAGGGAGAGGACCTTGTCCAGCGTATCGGAAAAGCCTGAGGGGCTGTCCGCCGGAAGTCCGGCTATGAGGTCCATGTTCATCCCGTCGAAGCCCGCGGCTCTGACGAGCGCCGCGGCTTCCAGTACGTCCGACGACGTATGGCGGCGTCCTATAGCCTCCAGGACGCGGTCGGACATGGTCTGAGGGTTGACGCTTATCCTGCCGACTCCGTGAGAACGCAGAACGGACAGTTTTTCCGACGTGATCGTGTCGGGCCGTCCGGCCTCGACCGTGAACTCGCGAACAGACGACAGGTCGAACCGTTCTTCAAGATGCCCGAGAAGTCCGTTCAGCTGTTCCGCCGAAAGCGTCGTCGGCGTGCCTCCTCCCATATATACGGAAACGGTGCGAAGGCCGAGACTATCTGCAAGCGCCGCCGTCTCGTCTATCTCCCGCGTGAGCGTCTGAAGGAAAGGCTCCACAAGTTTTGCGGCCTTCTCGACGCTGTGGCTCACAAAGCTGCAGTATGCGCAGCGCGTTGGGCAGAAAGGGATCCCTATGTAAAGGCAGACGTCCCTCGGCTGCAGTGACCGCTTGACTTCCATCGAAGCGCGGGCGGTGTCAGCACACAGTGCGGCGCGCTCGGGAGATACCGAATACTCTCTGACGAGCACGCCCGTCGCGCGGCGCTCCGAGTAGCCCTTCTCGAACATCGCGGTGACCAGCTTGCCCGGGCGTATCCCGGTCAGCGCGCCCCATGCCGGTTCCTGACCTGTGGCGCGGACGGCTGCGCGGAAGAACGAGAGCTTGATGATCTTCTGGAGCAGCCTGTCTGTCTCAAGTTTCCCCCGGAGCTTCCCGGAGGACACCCGGGACGAACCCCGGAACACCGTTCCTTCCGCGGTCTGCAGACGGGTCGAGGCTGTTGCAAAACCGTCTCCTCGGGAGACCGTTATCACGGCGGACAACGCTCCCGGCTCCGGCTCCGCATATTCCGGCCGCTCGCCGGGGAACATCATGAGCATTATCTGCTCCGCGGCGTATTTGTAGTCGTGTCCGACCAGCTTGAGTATCATTTTCTCTCTTTCTGCATCCTTGCGTAGTTGATGTAGTAATTGAAGCGGCGCTCCCTGTCAAGAGTGGAACTGTCTCCGTGGCCCGGGTAGACCTCGAAGTCTCCCTCCAGATCGGCGAGCCTCAGCAGCGATTCAAGTATCTGGCCCATGTCTCCGCCTTCGAGATCGGTCCTTCCGCAGCTGTCGCGGAAAAGCGTATCTCCGGTGAACAGCACGTCTTCGCAGCGTATCGTCACCGAACCGCGCGAGTGGCCCGGCGTCTCCATTACGGTGAACGTCATGGAGCCGACAGTGACCGAGTCTCCCTCTTTCCAGTAATTGAAGGAATCGTCCTCGATGAGCCTGTGCATGGTCCGCAGTCCCGGAGGGCAGACGTCTTTTTTGCTCACATAGACCGGCGCGCCGGTGGCTTCGCGCACTCCGGACAGCGCGGTGACGTGGTCGAAGTGCCCGTGGGTAATGAATATGGCCTTAGGTTTAAGGCCGTTCTCCTCAATATAGTTAAGTATCGTATTGGATTCAGCGCCCGGATCGATGATAACGCTTTCGAGCGTGTTTTCGTCCGTTACGATATAGCAGTTCGTTTCAAGATGCCCGACGGGCAGTGTTTTGATAAGCATGGTTCCGCCTCCTCAAAGAGTCTCTGTGTCAAGAAGGATCGTGACGGGTCCGTCGTTTACCGACGCCACCTTCATATCCGCGCCGAATTTTCCTGTCGATACTCTGAATCCCGCCTTCCGGCAGCATTCTATGAAAAGCTTGTAAAGCGGGATCGCGATATCCGGCTTCGCCGCTCCCGTAAACCCCGGACGGCGGCTGCGGCAGTCGGCGAAAAGGGTGAACTGGGATATCACGAGCAGCTCTCCGCCCACGGAAGCAAGATTCAGATTCATCTTTCCGTTTTCGTCTTCGAATACCCGCAGACCGCAGACCTTGTCCGCCAGCCGGACTGCCTGTGCCTCCGTATCCGACGGGGCTACCCCGAGCAGAACGAGAAAGCCTTTGTCGATCGATCCGTGCAGCTCTCCGTCGATCTCGACGGAAGCCGACGACACCCGCGTGACCACTGCGCGCAAGGCATTCGCCCCCTCTTTAACTTAATGATACGACCGGTAATGTCAGTTCGCTCCGCGCTTTACCGTGATGACGCCCGGCACAGCGTTGAGCCGGGCCATGGTGGCGTCCAGTTCGCGTCTGTCTCTAAGGTCCAGCGTCATGGACAGGACTGCGTTGCCGTCCGTGACTTTCCTGGCGGAAAACGCCGACGTTTTCACGTTCAGCGTGCTCAGCACCATGGCGACGTCCATGATGAGGCCGTTTCTGTCTTTTGCGGTTATGAATACCGACGTCTGATACACGTCGGAGGAGCTGTTCGCCCACTGGACGTTCAGCCATCTCGGACGCTCGTCCGGTTTTTCGATCGAGCTGAGGTAGTTCTTGCAGTCGCGCCGGTGGATGGATATGCCGAACCCCCGGGTTATGAATCCCGCGATGTCGTCTCCGGGGATCGGTGTGCAACAGTGTGCAAACTTAACGAGGCAGTTGTCCACGCCCTCGATCACGACGCCGTGCACAGGTCTGGCGGCGGGCTCCGTCTGCTGCGCGGTGGGCGTTATGCCGTCCGTCTCAGCCTTTTTCTTGGCGCGCTCTATCGTGAGCAGCTCGTCCTTTATGCGGTTCACCGTCTTCTGGGCGGAGATACCGCCGTAACCGATGGCCGCGTAAACTTCCTCAAGAGACGGGAACGACAGGCGCTTGAGCACTCTCGGCAGGACGTCGTCTGACGTGATGTCCGACATTGATATCATCGCCCGCCTTAGCTCGGACTCGAAGGCCGCCTTGCCGTGGACGATGTTCTCCTCGCGGCGTTCCTTCTTGAACCACTGGCGAATCTTTGTCCGGGCGGCGCCGCTCTTTACTATTCCCAACCAGTCGCGGCTCGGGCCTTTCGACGCGTTGGACGTGATCACTTCTACTATATCGCCGTTTTTGAGTATCGTCGTGAAAGGGACAATGCGTCCGTTCACCTTCGCTGCGGTCATCCTGTTCCCGATGGCGGAGTGGATGTTATATGCAAAATCTATCGGAGTGGCTCCGGCGGGAAGGTTGATCACGTCGCCCTGCGGCGTGAACACGAAGACCTCGTCGGAGAACATGTCTATCTTCAGGGACTGGACGAAATCCTGCGCGTCGCTGTCCTGCTGGGACTCAAGCAGCCGTCGTATCCAGCTGAATTTCTCTTCGTCGGCGTCGCCCTGTATACCCTGTTTGTACTTCCAGTGCGCCGCTATGCCGTATTCCGCCGTCTCGTGCATTTCCCAGGTGCGTATCTGGACCTCGAAGGGGATGCCCTCCGTGCCGATGACGGTGGTGTGCAGGCTCTGGTACATATTCGGCTTCGGAGTTCCGATGTAGTCCTTGAAATGGCCGGGAATCGGCCTGAACATATCGTGTATGTGTCCCAGAACGTTGTAGCAGTCCGCTATGGAGTCCACTATGACCCTGAACGCGTACAGGTCGAGGACCTCGTCGAAGGTCTTGTTCTGGCTGTACATCTTGCGGTATATGCTGTAGATATGCTTTATACGGCCGAAGACCGAGGCCTCTATGCCGTACTCTTCGAGACGTTCGGTGATGCGGTTCTTGACGGATTCGAAAAACTGTTCGTTTTCCGAATTCCGTTTGTTGACTTCCGCGTTGATATAGGCGTAGCCTTCCGGGTCGAGGCGCATGATCGACAGATCTTCAAGTTCCCACTTGATCTTCTGCATGCCCAGGCGGTGCGCTATCGGAGCGTATATCTCCATGGTCTCCAGCGCCTTCTCCCGCTGCTTTTCCTCGGACTGATATTCCAGAGTGCGCATGTTGTGAAGACGGTCTGCAAGCTTTATCAGGATGACGCGGATATCCTTCGCCATTGCGATGAGCATCTTGCGAAGGTTCTCCATCTGCTCGTCTTCTTTGTTCGAGTAGGTGACGCGCGTCAGTTTGGTCACGCCCTCGACGAGTTCCGCGACCTCGGTGCCGAACTTCTTCTCGATATCCTCGTGGGTGATGCCGGTATCTTCGACCGTGTCGTGGAGAAGGGCCGCTATTATAGACTCCTCGTCGAGCGACATCTCGGCGATTATCTCGGCCGCGGCCAGCGGATGCGTTATGAACGGGCTTCCGTCCTTGCGCTTCTGGTCTCCGTGTGCAAGGCGCGCGAAATCAAACGCCTCTCTTATGTGCGAAAGATCGGCGGACGGTACGTTCTTCTTTACCGTTTCCTCGAACTGGCGGTATTGTTCCTCGAGCACGGGATCGTATTCTTCCACTTTTACACCTCCGGCTAAGCTTGGGCTGGCGGGGCTTCAGTCCGCGCCGCCCGTGTGCGGCCGTATGTCTATAAGCATGAGCTGGATGCTCTGGCGTCCGCGGAAATCGTTGATCTGGGGCGAAAATGCTATATCCACTCTGTCTCCCGCGTTTACTCCGAGGGATTCCGGCGAATGGGAGAAGAAGATGCATTCGAAGGTCTCTCCTTCGAAAACGACGCGCAGCTTGACGTGGCTTCCGCCGCCTATGGCGGTAACGGAGGCGAGAACGGCGTCCATTATACAGAGCGACGGCGAAGGATGTCCGTTGCCGTAAGGCTCAAGAAGGGCCAGCGCAGAAACGTTTCTGAATGAGAGCAGCGCGGGCTTTACCACCTCGAGATCGATGTTGAGCGTCGGAACGGGAGGCGTCGGGACGTTTGCTTTGTAATAGTCGCAGAGCGCTTTTCTCAAAGCCGGCACGTTCTCCTCAGCCACCGTCAGTCCGGCCGCCATCTCATGGCCTCCGTAATTGTCCAGAAGCGCGGAGCAGTGCTCCAGCGCGGGATAAAGCGAGAATCCGCCGTAACTTCTGCAGGATCCGCGCCCGAAACCGTCTCCGTCCAGGGAGATAAGTATCGCGGGGACGCAGAAACGTTCCGCCAGACGCGCCGCTACTATCCCGACGACGCCCTGGAACCAGCCCTCCTTCGCAAGGACTATCGGTCCGTCGGCGGGGTTCTTTTCCAGCATATCCAGCGCTTCGTCGTATATTTCGGTCACAAGGCTGCGCCGTTCCATATTGAGCTCGCAGAGCTCGGCGGCAAGGCGTTCAGCCTCCGCCACATCGTCTGTCATCAGGAGATCCGTCGAGAGAACGGACCTTCCCATGCGCCCTGCTGCGTTTATGCGCGGGGCAAGCGCGAATCCGACGTTGCCGGTATTGAGCGGCCGTCCCTCCAGTCCGCATCCGCGGAGCAGATGGAGCAGTCCGGGCCTTTTTCTCTTTTCCACCGCTTCGAGACCGGCCCGGATGAAAGCGCGGTTCTCTCCCGTCACGGGCACGACGTCGGCTATCGTGCCGATCGCCAGCAGATCGCCGTATTCGTCGAGAAGTTCCTGTAGCTTATCCTGTCCCTCTACCGCACAGACGAGTTTGAACGCCACACCGACTCCGGCAAGGGATTTGTTTACATACGTGCAGTCACGCCTCTTCGGATCTATGACGGCTACGGCGTCCGGCAGTTCGTCCCGGCACTCATGATGATCCGTGATTATCATGTCGATGCCGAGAGCGGCGGCATGCGCCGCTTCTTCATTTGCGGTCACGCCGCAGTCGACCGTTATTACAAGAGACACGCCTTTTCTGGCGAAGTCGTCGATAGCATTGTTGTTGACTCCGTATCCTTCATCGAGCCTGCAGGGGATGTAGATATCGCAGTCGAGTCCCTTTTTCCGCAGGTATCCGGCGAGCAGACAGCTCGCCGTCATGCCGTCGACGTCATAGTCGCCGAATACTACGACCCGCTCGTGTTCCTTTATCGCCCTGCTTACCCGTGCCGCAGCGGCGTCCATGTCCCGCAGTCCGAAAGGATCCAGCACGGCGGAAAGCCCGGTGTCGAGAAAACGGTTCGCACGGTCTATGTCATGCACGCCCCGGGACGCGAGTATTACGGCGATGAGCGGGTTGATGCCGCCCTGCGTGAGACATACCGCGTCGTCCCGGTCGTAGCCGTTGATTTTCCATTTATCGTAAACCATCGGAATACCTCTGTCTGTAATTAATTAATTATATCAACATACTCCGGATTTCTCAATAGCAAATCGGCCCTGTAAGACTGAAAACGTGCCGGTTCCGAAGCGCCGCCCCGAAAACGACGAACATGCCCCGCGCCGAAGCGCGGGGCATGACTGTTTTTCGAATCCTCTGCCCGCCTGTTCCGGCTGCCCGAAACGGCGCGGCATACCTATGCGGTCAGGTGATCTCCACCTCCGAGAGGTACTTGCACCAGCGGAGACTGTAATAATCGTTGCGTACTATGACCTGATACGGTCCTTCGCCGCCCTGTGCGCGGTTTTTCATGATCTCGCCGTCGCGCATGTAAACTATATAGATATTTCCGTATTCCGATAGTTCGCCTGCCTCGACCTTGGTGAGATACAGGTCGGCCCCTTTGAAGAGCAGGGCGCCGTCTTCAGAGACCGTAACGCCCGCAAGGCTGAGCAGATCGTGTACCTCGACGCCTGTGTATTCGGCCGGCACCGGACGTTCTCCGCTGCTGCGTATCGTCGCTTCGAACGTCTCGGAAGGAAGCGAACGGATGTCGTTTCCGTTCAGTGTTACGATATCGGCGCCTTCCCGTGTAAATGTCAGCGTTCCCTCTTCCTGCGCTCTTTTCCCGGCCAGGAGCTGGGAGCGGCTGAGAAGCAGAAGGACGCATACGGCCGCCGCCAGCGCGCACAGAGTTATAATGGTTATTCTTGCAGATCTGGACACGGCCTCACGCCCCTCTCTTTTTCGTTTTCCGGACGCAGGGGAGCGCATGCGCTCCCCTGCGGATCAACGTTCTCTTATTCCGCTGCGAGCAGCCTGGAAATGATAGCCGCCGCCTGGGCTCTCACCGCGGTCTTCGTCGGGCCGAACTCTGTCTCGGTCATGCCGTTCACGATATTCAGTCTGTACAGGGCGTGCACCGCATCCTTCGCATAGGAAGCTATGGAGGTCTCGTCGGCGAAGTCCGGGTCGGACTTTACGTCGGTGAGCTCGAGCCCCATCGCGTTTATATAGCGGTAAAGCATCGTAGCCATATCCTGCCTCGTGATATCCGCGTTCGGCGCGTATTTGCCGTTGCCGACGCCGTTGACTATCCCGTTCGCGGCCGCCCAGTTGACGGCAGCCTCATACCAGGACCCCTTTACCACGTCCGTGAACGCAGTATCGGTCCATTCGGCCGGGTCGAAACTCTCGGTCGCACGGGCCAGCAGGGTAACGAACTGCGCTCTGGTCACGTTTCCGGCCGGAGTGTAGGTCTTTCCTCCCGTGCCGTAGATGATGCCTTTCTTTGCCAGCTCATAGATGTACTCGCTGGCCCAGAACCCTTCGGGCAGATCGATGAAATCTGCCGCGCCTTTCATCACGGCAACGCCGCCCTCGCTTCCGGCGAAGATATCATGACCGTCGAAGGAGAGGGTATAGATGTTGTCCAGCAGGGTGCTGTCCTCGTTCCAGGTGCCCTTGGCGCAGCTGTACTCGGTAAAGCTGTCGTTCAGCGTCGGTGCATAGAACAGGCCTGAGCCGGAAGTGGCTATCCAGTAACCGTTGACAGGATCCGGCATGACCACGCGTACCTCCGTATTGCCTTTAAGGTTCGAGCCGAGAAGATCGGCGCCCGTGTATTTATCTACCTTGTAAGAGCCGTTCGATCCGGAGACGCGGTAAATGGTACCGCCGACGTTGGGGAGGTTGGCGTAGGAACCGGAGCATACTATCCATGCATCGCCCGCGTTGTCGACCTCAACGCTTCTGACCCACGCCTGGGCGAGAAGGGAAGAACCGAGGGCGCTGTCGAACTCGCCGGTCAGCTCCTGAGTGAAATCTATATTACCGTTTCTGTCCATATGGACGAAGCCGCCTGTGAACAGATCGTCTGCCGAACGGCCGCCGCCGTCCGGGTATGTGCCGACCCACAGGCCTTCGTCGTCGAATGCGAGCGCGCTCACCGACTCCGCGGGTAGGCCGTCCGCCTCTGTCCAGGTCGTCCAGTTTTCGCCGTCATACTTCGTAAGACCGCTGAAAGAGCCGAACCAGACGCTGCCGTCCTCATCGATCTCTATGACCTGTACATAGTCGTCCGGGATCTGCCCGCCGGCCTTGTCATACCAGGTTATCTCGCCGTCTTTCATATAGCCTATACCGAAGTTCTGCGCTTCAGGCGAAGTGTAGTTGGCGTTCTGGCTGAACCATACGCCGCCGTCCTTGTCCACCGCGACTGCGGTCGCATAGTCGGTCTTGAGCGCGGGGCTCGACGTCGTCGTGAAGACGTCCGTTTCTCCGGAGGCCTTCACGTGGGCCAGTCCGGCGCCTCTGGAACCTGCCCAGAAGCCGCCTTCCCCGTCGGACACGACATAGCGTATCCCGGCGAAGGGAAGATCCGTTCCTATCTCATACGTCTTGAATTCCCTCGCCGCTGCGGGCGCCGGTTCGTCGCCTCCGCCGCTGACGTTGCCGACTACTATCTTGGAAACGTATTTGTTGCACCAGCCGGTATTGTCATTGACGACCAGACGCAGCGGACCGAAGGCGTTTCCGATGTTGGGATCGTATCCGGGATCAGTGTCATTTATTACAAGCGGCAGTCCGTTGGTAGCCGTCGTGCCCTGGCCGTAGGCCAGCAGCATGGGCTTTCCATTGATGCCCTTGGAAAGCTGGGTCGCGTCGAATCCTATCGCGTAATTGTCCGTCGCATAAACGGTTATCGCGGCTGAAGTCCCGCCTCCCGCGAAGCCTATGCCGGACAGGAACTTGTAGAGATCGATGCCCTCGATGTAGTACGTGCCGCCCATCTGATAGCTGTCGCGAACTATGATATTGCTCATAGCCTCGATCTGCTCGACGGTATACGTGCCGGGTGTTTTGATGCCGTCGCCGCTGACCTCAATCGTGTAGTCCTTGAACTGGGTGTAGTTGCCGAAGTTGTGGAACCAGCCGTCGATCTCCGCCGCAGTGACCTCGATCTCGCTGACGTTCGTTATGCACTCGGCAGCGCTGCCGCCGTTCATGACGAGACGCATATAACCGCCGTTGGCCGTCGTCAGCGGAGCGCCTTCTCCGCCTGAAGTCATACCGTATGCAAGGATCACGTTCTTCTCAGGATCCATCAGATCCTCCGTCATGAGGGTCACGGACTGGCCCGCGGCGTTCTTTACCGTCACGGATTCCATGAGCGCGGACGCTCCTATCAGCGGGTCGTTCAGAAGGCTTCCGAGCGCGATGCCGCGATACTCGTTCTTCACGCCGCCGACGGTGTATTCCTCTGTCACGAGGTACTTCTGCTTCGTCTCTATCGTGCCGATCTTGACCTTTCCGGCCGACGCCACCGCGCCAGTGAAGTTTATCTCTTCGTCAGCGCCGTTGGATGCGTCGTGGGCGTATTTGTCCGGCTCGATGTTGATAACGATCTTTGCGAGGTTCTCGACGGCGCAGGCTTTGTCGCCGCCGGTGGCTATCGTGCCGGAAGCAAGCTCGCTGTCGCTCTGCGCGCGCAGGAACATGAGCGGGCCGCCGCTGTTCTTAACCGTTATGCCGGTAACGCTGTCGCTCTTGACATATCCGGCAGCGGAGGAATCGGCGACGAGGGGATAGCCGTTCTTCGCGAAGGCTACCATCATGCCGAGGCCGTCGGTGCCTCTGAGGGAGTTGCCGCCCTTCTGCTGTATCTCGTCGAGCGTGTATACCGCGGAAGGATCGTCGCTGCCCGCCTTGTACATGCTGACCGTGCCGATATAGCTGGAAAGGCCTATATCCTCAGAAATAAGGTACCAGAGGTCCACGCCCTCGAAGAGATCCTCCACAGGGGCGTCGTTATAATACTTGTAAGCGTAATAACCCTTGTCGCGGCGTCCCTGGGTGTCGATGTTCGTCTTCGTTACGCCGGGACCGTAGAGGATGCTCTCGAGTTCGCCGAGGGTATAGGTCTTCGTCGTCGTGCCGCTCTCGGTCACGAGCTCCACCGTGAGTTTGTAATCGTCCGCCGACGCCATTGAGGCGTACGCCGGGTTCTCAAGGTGGGTCGAATAGCGTGCGTCGTCTCCGACGTAAACCTCCTGGGCGCGCTGCAGCTGGTTGGAACCGTTGTTGTAGAAGTATGCGTAGTTGTCGACGGCGGTGGCGTCGGTGCGGTTCATGCCGTCGGTCTTGCCGAAGATCACCTTCAGCGGGCCGCCGTCGTTGCCGAGGCCGCCGTAATAGCCGTCGAGTTTATTGTTAAGGACGTAAGGGTAACCGTTCACGCCGTACGCCAGCATGACCGGATATCCCTTCAGGATGGGATAGCCGTTAGCATCCGTTGTCCAGGGACGCGTGTCGGTCGTGGCGCGGGTCGGCTGGTACTCTTCCGTTGCCAGCTGCGCCTTGGTGGGCCTGTCGGTGCCGATGTCCAGCGGGGATTTCTCATAGAAGTAGAAGACATCCGGATGCGCCAGCTGGTACATGGAGAAGACCGCCGTCGTCTTGTAGTTGTCCCAGGACGCGAAGGAAACGAATGTGTTCTTGTCGTTTTCATAGGTGCTCGCGGAAATGCCGAGCTTCTGGGTCAGCAGCTTCCAGAGCTCCACGCCTTCGTATTCGTTGACGTACCAGTAGGTCGTGTTGGACAGCCCGTAGGACTGGCGGAGGCCGATCCCGTCGGCGGCCGGCTTCCCGTCGGAACCGTATTTGACCATGGCCTCCAGCTCGGCTACCGTGAGGTTGACCTCCCTGCCGAGGGCGGAGCCGGTGAACGTTATGAAATAGTCAGTATTCGCGGGGTTGTCGTAGGCGGCGTCGGAAGCCTCGGAATGCTTGAAGCCGGGAGCGCCGGCGCCCTGTTCAACGTACAGATACGCACAGCTCTTGAAAATGGCCGGAAGGTCGGCCGAGGTGCCCGCCGCGGTCAGATACGACGGATCGTACACGAGGCGCACGGGACCGTCGTTGTTGCCGAGCGCCGCTATGTAGCCGGCTGCGTTGTCAAAAACGTAGGGCGCCGTCTTCTGGCCGTCACTCACGCCGTAGGCAAGGATCACGGGTTTTCCCGCTGCGCTTGCCGCCTTGATGTCGGAATACGCGATCTTGGCGATGTCCTGACGCAGACGGTTCTTGAACACGACTACGACGTTGCCGTTTTCCTTCTCGACGCTCGTGTTTACGATACCGTCGATGATGGCCAGTACGTCCACGCCCTCGTAGGAGAACGTCTTTCCCTCGCCGTTTGCGTAGGAGCCGGTAAAGAGGTTAGTGTTGCTCGTCGTCTCGACGTCGCTGACCCTGATCGGCGTCGTCGCGCTGACGCCCGGTCCCTCGACCGTGAGCGTCGCGCCGGTCAGCGAGTCTATATTGTAAGGCACGCCCGAATCCATGTGCTTGTACTTGCTTGCAGCGGTCTCGATGCCGGTGAGCATGGCCGCCGGGGACTGCCCGTTCTCACCGTAGAGGTAGAGGACGCCGTAGCTGCCGCCGCCTTCGCGGTAGAGGCCCGTCCATTTGCCGTCCTTCAGTATCTCATAGGCCACTATGTAGTTGCCGGCAATAAGATCAGCAACCGTCATGCCGGAGGAAGACACCGCGTAATTGTCCGCAGTTGAGAAGTTTATCTTCGCCGCGCTGTCTACGCCGGCAAGAAGGGACGCGAGAGGAACACCGCGGACGGTATCGGTCATCTCGCCCTTCTTCGTCATATAGGTGTAGGTGTTCTGGGCGCGGTCCATCAGAAGGATCTCAGCACGCGAATAGCTCTTGCCGAACGCGGTGAGCACGGTCTCCCTTATCACGTCGCCGCCGAGAAGCGTGTTCACGCCGCGGTTATAGAGCGGGTTGTTCTGATCGTACAGGGAGAGCTGGCCCGCGACGATCGTGAGATCGCAGTCCTTCGTGGTCGTGGGAAGCTTGTCCTTGCCGTTCTCGGACGCCCACGCAAGTATCGTCTCGACCTTCACCGCACCGGCATCGCTGCCGGAGAGCAGGTTCGGATAATACCATCGCGTCTCTCCGAATCCTGTCGTCGACGTAGAACCGAGCGTGTACGTCGCATTGGGGTCAAAGGATACGACGAATCCGTCGGAGGCCTTTGCCGTCAGCTTGTCTGTGGCGGCGTTGAAAGCCGTTTCGGCCAGCAGGGTCGTAAGCGGCACGCCGGTCGCAAGATACAGCTTTCTGGTCTCGAAAGTGTTTATCGCCGAATAGGCGTGCGTCACGCCGCCCGCCGCCTTGAGCTCGTCGAGCGTGTAGGAACGCTCACAGCTCACGTTCTCGGCGGTGAACGTCTGCCCGCCGATAACGGCAGTGCCCGTTACTACGATAGACGGCTTTTCGACAGTCAGACTGCCTGCAGCGGACGCCGTAGGGAGGAGCCCGCCGAGCAGCCCGAATGCCATGGCGAGCGCAAGGCACACACAGACTGCATTGCGCGCCGCCGCGGCAAGGGGCCGCCGTTTGATCGTTTTCTTCATTTTCAGTCTCCTTTTCTTCCTCTTCCGGTTTTGTTCCTTGCAGAACATGCGGCGGGTCTTAAAAAGCCCGGACCATGGCACAGCACAATCACGGCAGTCCCGCTTATCATACAGTGGTTCTGCCGGATATGGACCATGCCGTGATCCGGGCTCCCGGTCCGTCAGCCGCACGCCTGTCACGCATGTTGTCTTTTCGGCTTCTTCAGCGCAGTCTTCGCCGAGATACGCAGGAAAAAGCCCTTTTTCTGTATACCGTTATTATAATTGCCGCTTCTATTTCAGTCAATCGTACAAATTCACTGTTCGCGGTCTCTTTTGCCCGCAGCGCGCAGTTCCCCGCGCAGCATTCTGAGATTCATCAGGAAGTGAATCAGGACCAGTGCGGCCATAGCGACCGACGACCATGTGTGTACGCCTGTCACTATCCACCTGGCTGTCCCCAGGATCATTCCGCCTTTCCAGATCCAGAGCGCTATGCCGGACAGCGCCGAGATAACAAACGCCGCGGCAAGGCATATGGAAAGGATACCCTTAAATCTTGACACGTTTATCCTCCTCCCGCCCGTCTCACCCGATAAAAGTGAGGGCCGCTACATAATTCGTAAACCTCTGCCCGAAGTCGTCGCTCAGTATGATGAGCCTGAGCGCGCCCACGGAACCGCCGGCGGTCTTCATCATCTCTCCGTTGTCCTCATACATAAGATAAACGTTGTTCTCGAGCGCTATCTCCTCCGGCGTGAGTTCGGACTCATAGCCGTCTGTGCCCGTAACGACCACTCTGCGGCAGCCTGCAAGAAGCTCCGCCCCTCCCGCAGCTTCTATCGCCTCGGAAAGGCGCACTCCTCTGAAATCATGGGTCGTAACCCCTTCGGACGCGCTGCGTATGGTTATCCTGCGTCTGTACGTGTCGAGCGACCGTATACCGTCGAGAGTGATCTCGCCCAGCTTTTCGCCCTGTGCGTTTTTCAGCTCGACCGTGCCGGGGTTCTCTTCAAAAAAGGGATCGTCTATGGTCCGGAACACCTCGAAGCAGTCGTTCACTCCGGATACGACCGCGTCCGTGGAGACCGTAGATCCAGTCACCGCCACGATCTGGTTCTCGCGCTCAGCCTCAAGCTTAACCCGCTCGAGATATATGAACGCGGATTTTCCGGCAAATCTGCCGGTGAACCAGTCGTCCTCCCAGTTGCGCACGTAGTGTTCAGTCTCTTTGTGGAACAGTATGCGCAGCGCCCTGGTCCTGGCTGTCACGCCGTCTATCACCAGCATGATATCTACGGGGCCGTTATATCCTACGGGCGACGCGAAGAATATGTACTGTCCGTCCGCTGTGAGAAACACCTTTTTGACGGAACCGCACTTTTCGGCCGCGTCCCCTTTGAGGACGTCGCCGGTTATATCTTTCGGCTGCGCTTCCTCCCCCAGTATTTCCCGCACGGCGGAAAGCTCGGTATCGCTGAGCTCTTCGGCTCTTTTTCCGCCGCACGCGGCGACAGACAGAGCCGATACCAGGCAGAGGAAAAGACATACGGCGCGTTTCAGGGCGGAGCATCCGCCTCGTCCCCCCGTCACGCCGCTTCACCGCCCGGTTCCTCGGGCTGTTCCTCCGGCGGCTGTTCTTCCGGGGGCTGTTCTTCCGGAGGCTGTTCTTCCGGAGGCTGCTCCTCGGGCGGCTGCTCTTCCGGCGGCTGCTCTTCCGGCGGCTGCTGAGCCGCAACGGTATAAGTATACGAGTATTCGGCGTCCGGACGTCCCCAGCCGGAGACCAGGACCCGCACCGTCATGTCTCTGTCAATGGTTATCGGAACGGTGAGCTGGGGCTGGTAATAAGTGGTGCTGGGGTTGTATACGCGGCTGTAATACGTCGGAGAACTGCCGTCCGTCGTATAGTATATCTTCACTCTGTCGATGCTGTCGTGATACAGCGACAGTTCACTGCCTGCCGGGACCTCTCCCGGCTGCAGCGACGGCGACGGTTCGCCCCAGGCGTAATAACCGGTCGTCGACACGTTTATCTCGATGACGTCGGATATCCATGCGGACGTGTTTACATCTCCGGTGCCGCGCTGGCCTATGACGAAGCGCAGAGAACCGTTCTCCCCGCCCGCTCTGCCTTCCTCATAGCAGGTCCAGGCCATTATGGCCGGTACGGAGAACGCCCCCGCGGAAGATTCCGAGGATATGTACGGGAACGACCACAGATATCCGAGAGCCTGATCGAAGGTGAGCCTTATATATACCCCGTCGGAAGCCGTCAGTGTTATAGTGCCCCAGGACGCCGTAAGTCCCGCGGCGTCCAGAAGTCTGCCGAGCGTCACTCCGTTCGCGTAATACGTCTTGCGCGTGGGCCAGTTGTTGACGGCTGAATATGAAGTCGTTCCGTAGGCTCCGAGCGCCTTGACCTCGGCCATGGACCAGTACGTCTCGCTGCGGACGCCGTCGCCGGTGATCGTCAGGATGTCGTCCGGGCCCTTGACGTCCTTTTTCTCTTCTTCTTTATCTTTGTCTTCTTCCTTATCCTTGTCCTTGTCTTTGTCTTTGTCTTTATCTTCTTCCTTGTCCTTGCCGTCCTCCTCAGTGCCTGTCTGGCCTGCGGTCACGCGCACCCGCATCAGGTCGGGGATGTCCGCATGACCCAGGGAAGGATCCCAGACGACCGAGGCCGAACCGTCCTCTCCGCAGACGAGGACCGCCTTATAGAGATCCGCGCCGTCGGCGGTGACTTTTTCCCCGCCTTTGCCGATGACGTCGAAGCTTATGCCGGTTATCTGCTTCATGCCGGTCTCGAACAGGACCTCGCTGAGCGGAATGCCCGTCTTTCCCGCGACTGTCTTCTGGTCCATGTACACTGGCAGTTCCTCGGGGAATATCACGGCGTCCGCGCTGGTCGAGAGCCACGCTATGTTCTGGACGTTCATTCCCAGCTGTATGTTGACCGAGACGTTCGTGGGGGCGTCCTCGCCCTCGTATTTTATGTAGTATCCGTGATTGACCATCCTCAGGGTCTCGTTCTTAAGGAACCCGTCCGAAGACTTCATCGTCAGGAACGCGTCGGAATCCACCTTGTCGAAACGGGACAGTATCTGCGAGAACTCTATCGCCGCGTCGCGGCTGCCGTAATACTCGTACATATACGGCTCGATCCCGTTCACCAGGTTTCTGAAGACCCATACGGAAGTTATCTCTTTTTCCGGGATATGGTCATAGATCGTTATGCGGTCCACCATCTTGACCCAGTAGGGGCCGAACTGCCCCTGGACCGCAAGCATCGCCGGGGCCTTGTCTTCGCCGAGAACGGCCTGCCCGTCGATCTTTACCGCCAGCATCAGATCCGGCGTCTGGGCGATGATGTCCGCGGGTATAAGACAGTAATAACCGTCCGTTCCCTCGACGCCTATGGCCGCGCATGACGAAAGATCCAGCCCGAGAGAGCTGAAAACGTCGTTCAGATACGGGCCCTCCATCTTGAATTCCTCATACAGGCCCGTCGTCCTCCTGTAGCTCGCGTCGAGTTTATGCTGCTCCATAGCGCGAAGATCGGCGACGGTAACGGACAACTCGTCCTTTATCCCGGCTCCGGATATGATTATACGCTGCGATTCATACCGTTCGTCGCCGGCGGTCTGTTCCTGCTGCGGCCCCTGCTCCTGATCATCTGTCCCGGCAGGGTCGTCTCCGCCTTTTTTGCCGCAGGCGGTCAGTATAAGGCACAGGGCAAGAAGCGCCGCGATGATTGAAACCGTTTTTTTCTTCATATGTCTCCCCGCGCGGAGATCCGCGCCAGATCCTGCCCGCCGTCACGGGCCTTCAAGGTATGGTACTCGCCTGTCGCTCAGGCGACGCTGAATGTCAGCTCTGAGATGTCGCTGTCGTTCTTCCCGTATCCCCGGACCAGCACCCTGATCGTCACGTCTTCGGTGACGGTTATCGGCACGTTCACCTCCGGCTGGTACGTGGACGGATTATACATCGTGCTGTACGGCGTCGGGTCTGTCCCGTCCGTTGTGTAATACATCTTCGCGAGCCCGCTGTATGTGTGCTGCAGCTTGACCGATTCGCCTGCCGCTATCGCTCCCGGCGAAGGGAACGACCCAGCGGGCTCCCATTTGCCCGGATCCTCATTGGATACGGCAATTTCCGCTATATCTTCTACAAAAGCCGGAGTGTTGTGTTCGAACACGTCCTCCTGTCCGAGGACCAGCTGAGCGCTCACGGGCTCGGGCTCCGCTTCAGCGCCCCGGCTGGTGTATGCGAGCGCTATCATCATAGGTGCCTCAAGGGCTCCGCTTTCGCTGTCGTTCTCAAGTTCCGGGAAATAGTATCTTTCACATAGCACCTGCTCCCGGGTGAAAGACATATAGTAGCCGTCCGTGGAATACACTGTTATCTGCCTGAATCCGTCCAGCACGCCGGCCTTGCCGAGAACAGCCTCCATGCGCACTCCTGACGCGGAACAGAACTTCTTTGACGGCCAGTTGTTGATGGCGGAATACCTGCCGGAAAAAGTGTTTCCGGGGTCCTCGGCCGCCAGCAGTTCCAGATCTATCTCCGTCTCCCCGCCGGGCACGTCGCCGGTGACTTTCACGATGTGCTCGCCGCTCGATACGGGCGTCTCATCATACGGCTTTGCGTCAGCGTCCGCCTGGGGCGCGGACGGCACCTCTTCAGCCGGCTGCGGCACGTCGCTGTGTCCGGGATCCTTTGCGGAGCACCCACTGAACGCCGTCAGTGAAAAGAGCAGAAGTAGGCACAGTACCGCAGCGGTGCATCTCTTCTCCATCAGTATCTCCTTTATTCGACGGAAACGCTGTCGATCAGTGTTCCGTCCGTATCGTAAGTGTTGAACGAAAGTCCGTCTTCCCCGGCAGATATCACGGTAAAGACGGGGGATTCCCAGTAAGTCATCTCTGCCGGCGCTTCCTCCGGCATCTCATACAGTTTCCCGCCGGATGCGCTCATTATCTGCAGCATGCCGTCCCGCGTCACGCGGCTGTAGGCGTGCTCGTGGCCGCACAGCAGGGCACAGACACCGCCGTCGGTCAGGACCGGCAGATAGTTTTTGCACATGGTTTCGGCCCGTATGCGGTCCTTCCGGCTGTCGGCCATCGGAAACATCGGGTGGTGAAGAACGGCAATATTCCACTTTCCATCGCTCTTCTCCAGATCTTCACGCATCCACCCGGTGATGCGGGATACCGCCTGGGCGTCCCGCGTGCCCATGGCTATGCTGTCCAGCATGATGAAGTGTATCTCCCCGGCGTCAAAGCTGTAGAACAGCCCATCCCGGCAGCCGTTTTCCGGCAGATCGAAGTATTCGCGGGTCGTATCTTCGTCGGAAGTATGGTTCCCGGACACCGGGAAGACCTTTTCTCCGAATCGTTCCAGCCGATCTCTCCCTGATCCGAAAAACGCAGACCATTCCTTCGGATCCGAGTACTCGTTCACCAGATCTCCGCTTATAACGAGATAGTTCGCGTCCGGCGCGGTCTCCGCAGCCTGTTCCAGTATGCCGGCCCAGGCGGAATAGTCGTACCGCGTTTCCGGCGCGCTCTGGGGGTCGCCCGCGAAAATGATGACGGCGGGCGCATCAGTGTTCTCCGAAGAACATCCTCCGAGTGCGGAAAACGCGGCGGCCAGCAGCAGGCAGACCGCCGCGCATCTTATGAAAACGTTCCTTTTCATACTCTTCCTTTGCGCGTTATCCTGCACGGATCCCGCGCGTTCCGTGCTCTTTTATTCGGGATCGGCGGTCACGGCTATGTGCAGCTCTCTTAGCTGAGCTTCGGTGACCTCTCCGGGCGCCCCCATCATGACGTCCTGTGCGTTCTTGTTCATGGGGAACGGGATTATCTCTCTTATGGACTCCTCGCCCGCCAGGAGCATTACCATACGGTCCACTCCGGGGGCAACGCCCGCATGAGGCGGTGCGCCGTAAGTGAACGCGTTGTACATGGCGGGGAACTTCGCCTTTACGTCTTCCTCGCCGAGCCGCACGAGCTCGAACGCCTTTATCATTATCTCCGGGTCGTGGTTGCGCACCGCACCGGAGGAAAGCTCGACTCCGTTGCATACGATGTCGTACTGGTCCGCCGTAATCTCGAGGGGATCTATCTCGCCGCGCTCGGCGCGCAGAAGGACGTCCAGTCCGCCTGAAGGCATGGAGAACGGGTTGTGGCAGAACTCGAGCTCGCCGCTCTCCTCGCCGATCTCATACATGGGGAAGTCTACGATCCAGCAGAACTCGTAGCGCTCTTTGTCCATGTGCCCCTCGCAGGCCGCGCCGAAGACCTTGATCATAACGCCGGACATCTTCACGGCCAGCGGTCCGGCAGCCAGGACCACCAGGGTGTTGGGCCGGAGCGGCAGGTATTTCTCCGCTTTTTCCCTGTCTACGAACTTGGCTATGCCTCCGGCGACGGCGCCGGTCTCGTCGGTCTTGAACCAGTATCCCTTAGCGCCGCTCTGCACCTCGCAGTCGGCAAGGGTCATTTCTATCTGTTATCTCGTGAGCGTGCAGTCGGAGATCGCCACGGCCCTGATCTTCTGGCCGGCAAACGGGGGAAACTCCGTGCTCTCGAAGAGCTCCGTCACGTCGGTCGCCGTGAGGTCTATGCGCAGGTCCGGTTTGTCGGAGCCGTACACCTCCAGCGCCTCGCGGTAGGGGATGCGCCTGAACGGCGGTTCCGAAGCGACGCTGTACTTGCCGTACTTGGCGAATATCGGCGGAAGCACGTCTTCGCACACCGCAAAAACGTCTTCCTGTGTGGCGAACGCCATCTCCATGTCGAGCTGGTAGAATTCGCCCGGGGAACGGTCGCCGCGGGCGTCTTCGTCGCGGAAACAGGGCGCTATCTGGAAGTATTTGTCAAATCCGGAAGCCATGAGCAGCTGTTTGAACTGCTGCGGCGCCTGAGGAAGCGCATAGAATCTGCCCGGGTGCTTTCTGGCGGGAACGAGATAGTCTCTCGCGCCTTCCGGGGACGACACGGTAAGTATCGGGGTGGTTATCTCCATGAACCCGTGCTCCGTCATCGCCTTTCTGAGCGCGGCCACGACATTGCAGCGGAGGATGATGTTCTTTTTGACCTCCGGGTTGCGGAGATCCAGATAGCGGTATTTGAGACGCGCGCTCTCGTCGGCGTCGCGGCTGCGGTTTATTTCGAAGGGCAGCTCGTTGTGGACGCAGCGGCCCAGGACCTCGACGGCGGACGGAACGATCTCGATCTCGCCCGTATCCTGCTTCGGGTTCTTGCTCGAACGTTCACGGACCGTGCCGGTCACGGCGATCGTGCTCTCCTTGCACAGTCCTTTGAAAGCGGAGATCATATCCTCGCTCTCGGCGACGATCTGGGTCGTGCCGTAAAAATCCCTAAGGACCGCGAACGCGAGTCCCGCGCTGACCACGCGGACGTTTTCGAGCCAGCCGGCGAGCTTTACCTCCTTGCCGGCGTCGGCGAGTCTAAGCTCCCCGCAGTTGTGTGTACGATAAGCCATTTTTCTATCATCCCTCTGTGTTTCTTATTAAGATCCGGCACGGCGGTCTGCGCCCGCGTCCCGGTTTCAGTTCTTTTCCGGTTCCTTTATCGGGGCCGTTCTCTCCGTTTTTTCCACGGCGGCCTTTATCGCGGCTGCCGCCATGCCCGGAGATACCGATATCTGCTCTCCGGTGACCATATCCTTGACAGCCACCTTGCCGGCCGCCAGCTCGTCCTCGCCGATGAAAACGACGTAGGGGATGTGCAGCCTGTCCGCATAGGTCATCTTCGCCTTGAACTTCTTCTTTTCGGAGTAGATCTGAGTGCGGACTCCGGCAGCCCGGAGCTCCGTCGCGAACGAGATGGCGTGAGACAGATCGTCCGTCATGGGCAGGACCAGAACGTCTGCCGGGGACGGCGTGAGCTCAGTGTTGAGATATCCCTGATCTTCAAGTACGAAGAAGAGACGGGTGAGTCCGATGGAAATCCCGACGCCGGGCAGTTTCTTGTCCGTATAGTACCCGGCCAGATCGTCGTACCGGCCTCCGGAGCATATGGAACCGATCTCCGGGTGGTCGGTCATCGTCGTTTCATAGACCGTTCCGGTATAGTAGTCCAGTCCGCGGGCGATGGTGAGGTCGATCTTGAAGTGGGTGTCCGGAACGCCGAAAGCCGTGAGATACCTCACCACGGTGGAGAGCTCCTCCACGCCCGTGTCGAAGGTCTCGTTCCTGCCATCGTACGCGGCGAGCGCGTCGAGAGGCGCGATCCCGCGCTCCTCGCAGGTTATGAGAAGGAGCACGTCTCCGGCCTGTTCGGCTGTGAGGCCCACGTCGTCGGTGAGTATCGCCAGCACCTTGTCCGGCCCGATCTTCTCCAGCTTGTCTATTGTGCGCATGACTTCTCCGGCCCGGTCGCCGAGGCCGAGCATCTCGAAGAACCCGTTGAGAATCTTCCGGTTGTTGATGCGGATGACGAAGTTTCTGAGACCCAGCTCGTTGAACGTCCTGTATATTATGCCAGGGATCTCCGCCTCGTTGATGATGTCCAGGGTCCCGTCTCCTATCACGTCGATATCCGCCTGGTAGAACTCGCGGAAACGGCCGCGCTGGGCGCGTTCACCGCGGTATACCTTGCCGATCTGGAAGCGCCGGAAGGGGAACGTCAGCTGCCCGTAGTTGAGCGCGACGTATTTGGCGAGCGGTACGGTAAGGTCGAAGCGCAGAGACAGATCGGCGTCGCCCTTCGTAAAGCGGTATATCTGTTTCTCCGTTTCGCCGCCGCCTTTTGCCAGCAGTACCTCGGACGCTTCGATCAGAGGCGTGTCAAGCGGCGTGAAACCGTACAGCGCGTATGTCTCGCGGAGCTTTTCCGCCATTTTTTCGAAGTATACCTGCTTTTCCGGCAGGAGCTCCATGTATCCCGAGAGAGTGCGCGGTTTGACTTTTTCCATAATATATCTCCTTAAAAACGGGCGGACGAAAAGTCCGCCCCGTGTGTCGTCGTTATGAAGGGGGCGCGTCCTTTATCTGCCCGACTTGACGATCTCCCGCCAGTCGAGGTCCCCGCGCTTGAGGCCGAGTATGAGCATCTCCGCCGTGGCGACGTTGGACGCAAAGGGTATGTTGTACTTGTCACAGAGCTGTGCGAGCTCCGATACGCTCTTCTGATCCGGTTCCTCCGGGTCGGAGAAGTAGAGCACCATGTCGAGCTCGTTATACGCTATGCGGGCGCCGATCTGCTGGTCGCCGCCCTGGCTGCAGGACAGGTAGAGATTTATAGGCAGGCCTGTCGCCTCGGCCACGAGCCGTCCCGTAGTATTCGTCGCACAGACCGAATGCTTTGCCAGGATCCCGCAGTATGCTATGCAGAACTGGACCATCAGTTCCTTTTTCCCGTCGTGCGCGAGTATCGCTATTTCCATGAGTCACACCTCTGTACGATCATATGCCGCCGCCGGCGGCTCCTGTCATCTGACGCTTAGCGGAACTTCCTCGCCGTTGAGCCGCCTCGCGATGTTCATAAAGCACCTGGCGGCTCCTCCCGCCGCGCCAAGAAGGAACGGTGTCTCGCCGTTTGCGGATATCTGCACCGCGGGATCGTCCCTGACCACTCCGAGCAGCCTGACACCGACGTTATCGATGATATCGTCGGCCGTCATGCCGCAGCGGCGCATTCGGCGGGGCTTCACGCGGTTTATTATGAGCCTGATCTCGCCCGCTCCGCTCTCCCGCAGCAGTTCCGCGGCCCGCTGCGCGTTCCTGACGCAGGCTGCGTCCGGGGTCGTGACGATCACGGCGGTGTCGGCGCCGCAGGACGCGAGCCTGAAACCGGCTCCGATGCCCGCAGGGGAATCCAGCAGACAGAAGTCGAATCCTTTTCTCGCTTCCGCCAGAAGCTCTCTCATCGCTTCGCAGTCTTCGTCCGACAGCGTCAGATCCGTCGGCGCGGAGAGGAAAAAGAGCCCGGGTATCGAAGGATGCTCGGAACAGGCTTCGGCAAGCGGTCTGCCTCCGCGCAGGACGTCGGACAGGTCATATACGGCGTAGTCGGTCATGCCCAGGGTTATATCCAGATTCCGCATGCCTGCGTCGCAGTCGATGCAGAGCGTCTTTGCGCCCAGTACGGCCAGACAGGAGGAAACGGCTCCGACGGTCGTGGTCTTGCCTGTGCCGCCCTTGCCGGAGGTGACCGTTATGATCTTTCCCATTGACTACTCCCCCGTCTCCGCCGGAACGCCGCGGGACGTCCCGTATTTTGAAACTTGATTATATACCGCAGGACCGCCTTTTTCAAGAAGCGGTCAGGGTATGAGCACGCCGTCGGATATGACGGCAACCTTGACTTCTTTTCCGAAATAGTAGTCGAGGATCTCCTTGGCTACGCCCATTATGTTGGAACCTGAACCGCCCTTCTCGACGACTACGGAGATCGCGATCTCGGGGTTTTCCGCCGGCGCGTAGCACACGAAGACGCCGTTGTTCGTGGCGGTCGCGTCGCTCTGGACCGTGCCTGTCTTGGCCGCTATGGGTATGTCGTAGTATCCGAACATCTCCCCCGCGGTGCCGTCCGGCTCCACGACGGCCTTCATGCCGTCCTGCAGGTATGAGATATACTCCCGGTCCTTGCCGGTAAACTGGTATTTTACTTCCGGCTCTTTTTCATACACTACGGACGTATAATCCGAACTCTTGACCGAATGGAGCAGGGTCACCCCGTAGCGCGTTCCGCCGGTCGCTATCGTGGCGGCGTAATTGGCCAGCTGGACGGGCGTGAACAGATTGTAGCTCTGTCCTATGGCGGCCATCACCGTATCCGCAGCGTACCACTCCTCGCCCAGTTCCTCTTCCTTGAATTCCTCGCAGGCCACGATGCCCTCGATATCGCCGGTCTCTATGCCGGTGTGCTGACCGAAACCAAAGTCTCTCGCCGCCGTCGCGATATTGTTTATGCCGGTGTGATCGCCCAACCAGTAGAAGAACACGTTGCAGGAATGCTTCAGCGCCCCGACAACGTCGAGTTCGCCGTGCCCGCCGGGATAGATCCAGCAGACGGGTTCAAAATCGTAGGCGGCATAGGCGTCGTAATAGCCGGGATCGTATACGGTGGAATACCGCTCGATCGTACCGGCCCGGAGGCCGGCCAGCGCCGTCGTCATCTTGAACGTCGAACCCGGGTTGTAGTAGTTGTCTGTCGCCCTGTTCAGAACGGGGTTCAGCGGGTCGTTGATGAGCTTCGCGTAATTGTCCAGCAGCTTTGACGGATCATATGACGGATAGGAGGCGACTGCCAGCGCCTCGCTGGTGCCGACCTCCAGGACGACGACCGCTCCGCCGGTGACATAGTCTCCCGCCCTGTTTGAGTTCAGAGTGTCTATGGTCTTCTTGAGCGCGTCCTCCGCCGCTGCCTGTATGCCGAGATCTACGGAAAGGAACACGTTGTCGCCGGGCTCCGGTTCGGTTATCATCTCGGTGCTTATGACCGCGCCTTCTTCGCTCCGCATGACGCGCCGCAGGCCTTCCTCCCCGTGCAGATACTCTTCGAAGGCCGCCTCGGCCCCCGCCTGTCCTACGTCCGCGTCCATCGGGTAGCCCAGCGCTTCATATTTTTCCGCCTGCTCGGGCGTTATCTTGCCCAGATATCCGAGCAGGTGTGCGGCGCGGTCGGTGCAGAATACGCGTTCCGACGACCTCAGCACGGTCACGCCAGGATATCCCTTTTCCCCGAGGATCGAAACGAATTCCGTCCCTACGTTTTCGGCAAATACATACGGGTCGACGTTGACGATGACCTGCATCTCCAGCTCATAACGTACACCTATGATCCGGCGCGCGTCGTTCAGCGGGGTCGTGTAGTCGAGACCGTAGTGATCCTTGAGCCATACGATGAGATCTGACGCCGGGATATCGCTGTCAAGATGGAAGAACTCGATGTATTTGTCGAGCAGATACCGCTGACGTTCGGACATGTCCTGAACATATGAAAAAGGAGCCGTCATCGTTACGGGGAAATTGTCCCTGTAGCTGACGCCGTGCTCATCGGCGAGCCGGACGATCTCCAGGATAACGTCGTTCCTTCCCTCTATCTCCAGCAGCGCGTCGCGGGAGAGCGTCACGTTATAGGAAACGCTGGTCGTCACAAGAGGCGTACCGTTCCTGTCGAGTATGTCACCGCGGCCAGCCTCGACGATCTCTCTCGTGGTAGTGGCGTTTGCCAGCACCTCGTCGACCTCTCCGCCCCGCATCTGCAGGGAGTACAGCCTCGCGACGTATATTATGAGCAACACCGCCGTGATGCCGATTATCACAAATACTCTTGTTGAATTGGTTAACCTGTTCATAGAACGCTTTCCTTTGCCGGGGTATGCGCCTGACCGTCAGGCGGCGTTTGTCTTTTTTGCCATCGATTTGATCACAGGGTACATCGGGATCGTAAATACGAGCGTGATCAGCGTCTGTCCGAGCGCGGTCCGTATAAGCGCTCCGGCGGGAACGTGCTCGAAAAAGAGCTGTCCGAACATCTGCACGAAGGATACCAGCAGCAGAACGCCCAGGCTGACCACTATGTATGCCAGGAATCCCCGGCGGACCACCGTTTCGGCGAGTCTCCCCGCGAACCACCCAACGAGCGTGAGCGTGATGGTCATCAGTGCCGCCGGCTGGTTGAACGAGATATCGCACAGGATCCCCGCAAACAGTCCGAAGACGCTTCCCCGGCCGTTGCCCTCCAGCATGGCCACTCCGATCGTGGCCAGCGGGAGCAGCGCCGGCACTATGCCCAGGATCTTGATCCTGGAAAAGACCTCCGCCTGCAGGATATATACTACGATCAGAAAAACGGCGTGTATGACGACAGCCTTTACCGTCTGTTTCTTCAGCTTCAGCTTCGTCATGGCGTTACTCCGTAACCTTGAAATCGGTGATCACATATACGTTCATAAGGTCTCCGATATCCGCTGCCGGCTCTACGGTCGCGGTCATTCCGAGGCCAGATATATCCTCGTCCATGTCGGAGACATAACCGATCAGAAGCCCGCGGGGGAACACCTCGCCCTTGCCGGAGGTCATCACCGAATCGCCGGTGTACATATGCGTGCTCTCGCTTATGTACTCAATAGCGAGCTTCCCGTCGCGCATCCTTGCGAAATTACCCTTGGCTACGACGGTGTCGCTGCTGCTCTCCGTGAAGGCGCTGGCCGAGAAACCGGTGTCTATGATGCTCCTGCATTTGGAAGTCGTTCCTTCGACCTCCGTCACCTGGCCGACCAGCATGCCCGCCTCGGTGATAACGGCGTCTCCTACTTCCACGTCGGAATTAGACGAGCCCTTGCTGATCGTGAACGAGGACGCCCAGTTGGAAGATGTCCAGGAGAGCACGCTGGCGGTCTCGAAGACATAGTCAGAATGGCGGGACTTGAGGTCGAACAGGGCGCGGAAGCGCTCGTTCTCCTCCAGGACCTCGTTGTATTCGCGTTCGTTCTGTTTGAGTTCGGCGATCTCGACGTTCAGACGCTGGTTCTCTGCTACCAGCGAATCATATTTGTACATATAGCCGTAGAGGCTCTCTATCTCGCTCGCAACCGACGCCGCGGCCACGCGGATCGGTTTCGTCACGCCGGAGGCTATACGCGTGACGAATCCCGCGCGCCCGCCGGTCCCCAGGGCGATCAGAGCAATTATCACTATCACCAGCGCGGCACAGATAGCCGCGATGCTTTTTCCGCTGAAGTGCTTTTTCACGCCAGTTCTACTCCAAATCCATCCAGTATTTCCGAAAGGGCGCACAAAGGCAGCCCGACTACATTGAAGAAATCCCCGCTGATACTGCGGATGAACACAGCCGCGCGTCCCTGGGCGCCGTATGCGCCGGCCTTGTCCAGGGGCTCTCCCGTCGCTACGTAGCGTTCTATCTCGCCCTCTGTCAGCTCGCGGAAATAAACGTCGGTCGCCACTGCGCGCGTTCTGACTTCTCCGCCGGATATGACGGCGAGTCCCGTGTAAACGGTGTGGCCTCTGCCGGAGAGCATGCGGAGCATCCTCCGGGCATCCTCTTCGCCGGCGGGCTTGCCGAGAGGCTCGTCGCCGAGATACACCAGCGTATCCGCGGCGATGACCGTGTCGTCCGGGGAACGGAGAGCGGCGACGGCGCGCGCCTTTCCCAGCGCTATGTGTTTGACCGTCTCGGCCGGCGACAGGCCGGCGGGCGGGGTCTCCTCCCCGTCGGGAGCCGGTATCACGGCAAAGCCGCGGACGCCCAGCATCTCGAGCAGTTCCTTTCTGCGGGGAGAAGCTGATGCCAGTACGAGCGCCATTTACTGTACCCCCCTGTAATAAACGCCGTGCATGAAGCCAGACGGCCTGTAATCGCTCTCGCCGAGATACGCCGACATCACCGACACGCATTCGCGGGCGCTCTCCGTGGTAAAGGACAGGCGTATCGCCCAGAGTCCGAGCGCATCGAGGTCGCCGCGCCTGTCGGCCATGAACAGCTTCCTCGACCCCAGCAGGACGTTCCTGCATCCGAATTCCCTGACCACGGGGTATTTGGCTCCGGTCCCGTCCGCGAGCCCGGAGAAATTATCGCAGGTGCATACGCCCATGCAGTCGTGGACGATGCAGCTCTCGGTCACCATAAGCGGGAGCCTTCCGTAGGCTATGAGTTCCGTGTCTAGAGGTTTCGCCATATCCCTTATCCCTGACAGTTTAAGTTCGAACGGGATCGTCGCCGACTCGAGCCCCATATCGCGCAGGATGCACAGCGTCTCGGAATTGAAAGCATTCAGACCGTAATCGCCTCTTACTCTGAAACCGAGCGATCTGGCGAACAGTATCTGTCCGATGTTTCCGGCAAGCGCCTGGTCTATGCCGGCGGCCCGTGCCTTTTTCATGAGTTCCCGGACCTTGGTCCTTTCGCTGTCGTGGATCACACGCGGCAGCGTGACTGCTATCTGCGTCTTTTTCTTTTTCGATGCGATATACGGCGCCAGGGCGCCGGCTGCGTCGGCAGCCTCTTCCAGCGGCAGATACACGATCTCCGGTCCGAGTTTGAGGAGTTCTCTGGACAGCTGGGACGCTTTGAGCACTGAGACCGTTATGACCGGCGGTCCTTCGCGTTTCACGTCTTCGCTCCTGTGCGTGAACCCGCCCGTCTCTCCGGGGGTAAACGCTTCCCTCTGGCGAAGTATGTCCACCAGGACCCTGCGCTTTACCTCTCCGATGGCGGAGACGGGCAGCGTGAGCCCGTGGTCCACCGAGCTCCGTACTCCCGCGCAGAGGAACGGAGTGCCCCCCGTGTTATGTAGCTGCGTTCTGAGGGCCGCCGCAGTCAGTTCGCGGTTGAAAGCCTTTTCCGGCACGAGCCCTTCTGCGGAGGCCGTGAATCCGCGGTCGTCCATCGCGGCCAGCTTCATCGTCTCTCCCTCTTTAACGGAGCAGAAGAATCTGACCGGGACGCGCTGGAGCTCACCGTTCAGGTAGTTTCTCCTGGCGGTGTTGAAAACCACGCGGCTCTCCGTCTCGCTCCCGCCGCCGACGCCGAACATCTGCGGCCCCTTCTTGCCGGTGAAATAGCCGTCGTTGAATCCCTGACCGGAAAAGGCGCGGCTCATTGCCCTTATATCGTCCTCTGCCTGACGGCGTCCGTTGCGCAGAGCTTTCGAGTATATGCCGGTAACGACGGCGGAGTATTCCGGCCGGCGTTCGCGGCCCTCTATCACTATGCCTTTCGCCCCGGCGTCGTTCAGTTCGCCGAGATGGTTTATGAGACACGTATCCTTAAGCCCCAGCGGATATTCCGCCAGGTGCGAACCGGATCCGTACTTCCGGCGGCACGGCTGGGCGCAGGCACCCCTGCAGTCGCTCTTCCTGTCCGTAAACGCGCTCATGTGGCACTGGCCCGCATAGCTGACGCAGGCCGGCCCGTGGGCGGGAATCAGCACTCCGGCCGGAGAGGATGTGCAGATCCGTTTTACTTCCTTGAACGGCAGCAGCGCAGAAAGCGTTACGAACGCGGCGCCCATGGCGGCGGCCACCTTAGCCCCTTCGAGGCTGTGGATGCCCATGGCCTCCCCGGCTATTATCTCCAGGGCCGGCGCGGCCTGCCTGACCGCCCTGAGAACGCCGAGGTCTGACACGACCAGACCGTCTGCTCCGCATCGGGCTGCGATCCGGGCAAATTCCGCTATATCATTAAGCTCGCCGTCAAAGGCGAACGAATTGAGTGTCACATATGTTCTGACGCCGCGGACACGGCAGTACTCCGCCGCCTTGTATATCTCGTTTTCGTTGAGGTTCCTCGCACCGAGCCGCGCGTTGTTTCTCTCAAATCCGAAATACACCGCATCGGCACCGTTCTGCACAGCGGCTATTACGCCCTCCGCACTGCCTGCGGGGGAAAAGATCTCCAGCATTTTGTCCTCCGGTAGATGGGTCTTGCACGCTGCCGTGCGCCCGGACGGGCGCATTCCGCGCAGTTTACATTACTAGGTAATATATTCTATCACAAGCACTTTCTTTAAGAAAGAGCCAAACGCTCATTTTTTCACTTTTTCGTTGCCGTGCCGATGCCGTTCTGCTATAATGGATAGTACTTAATTTGGGGTGTTATGCCCTCATGCTGAAGGAATGGAGGTGTGCGCTGTGAAAGACGAATCGTTTACCGCGAAACCCGCTGCTGCGGTGTCCATAGGCCTCGACGATCTGGACCGGCTGATCTCCGCCGGAAGCGGCGCCGCCGCCCTGCTTTATCTCTACTGCCTCCGTGCCGGCGGTCCGGTTACCGCAGCGGAGGCTTCGGCGGCTCTCGGCTTTACTAGGACCGAGACCGAAGCGGCTGCAGAGCGGCTGCGTGCGGCCGGTCTGCTTGGCGGCAAACCGAATGATGAACGCGGCGGTGCGGAGAAAAAGTCCTCTGGACCGGCGCCGGTGATCGACGATTCGACGCCCGAATACACGGCGTCCGACATAAAGCTGATACTCGAAAGGGGCGGCGACTTTTCCGCCCTTGTGCGCGAGGTTCAGAAGAGCCTGGGAAAAGCCCTTTCCTCTGACGACCTAATAAAGCTCTTCGGTATCTACGACGGGCTCGGCATGCCTCCCGAAGTCATACTTCAGCTCGTCACTTACTGCATCGGCGAACAGCGGCGGCGATACGGGCCCGACCGGCTGCCTACCATGCGATACATAGAAAAAGCGGCCTATACTTGGGAACGCGCCGGCGTCATGACGCTGGATCTGGCGGAGAAATATATCCGTGAGCAGGAATCGCGCCGCAGCGCCGTGTCCGAAATGAAGAGGGTCCTGGAGATCCGTGACCGCGAGCTTTCGCCGTCCGAAAGGAAATACGTCGAGAACTGGATCGCCATGGGCTTCAGTCCGGAGGCGGTGTATATCGCGTACGACAGGACTATGGTGAAGACGAACAAGCTCACCTGGCCGTATCTGGATTCGATACTCAAGAGCTGGGACTCCAAAGGTCTCCACGCTCCCGATGAGATAGAGCGCGGAGACCCGCGGCCGTCCGGCAAGGCCCCCGCTGCGGGACGCAGACAGAGCCGCGGCGCCGCCCGGCCGACCGAGGCCGAACTGAAGGATATCCTTGATTTGATTAACGATATGAAGGAGGACCGCTGATGTCTCTCGACGGAAGACTGCTCTCGCTGGCCAAAGAACGTCTTGACGCGCGCCGTCACGCGCGCGAACTCGAGCGGGATCGCCGTGAACGCGAGGTCTACGCGAAGAATCCGAGAGTGC
Source organism: Oscillospiraceae bacterium (assembly GCA_017619535.1). Classification (GTDB taxonomy): domain Bacteria; phylum Bacillota; class Clostridia; order Oscillospirales; family Oscillospiraceae; genus RGIG8048. Next base: position 46,398 of record JAFZSD010000004.1, read on the forward strand.
GCGAGCTCGACTCCGCGATCCGCGCCGCGATGGCAGAGACGTTCGCGGCCGCTCTCGACCATGCCGACGGCATCGAAGCCCGCATCGAGGCCGTGCGTCAGGAGTGCGAGAACCTTGAGGCGGAACGCTCGGAGGAGATCATCTCCGCCGGCTTCCCTTACGACTACCTAGACATGGGCTATTACTGCGACGACTGTCAGGACACGGGCTTCGTCGGTTCAAGACCATGCGCCTGTCTCATGGAGCTTTACGCTGAGGAGCAGCGCCGTTCTCTGAGCGACCTGTTCAAGCTGGGCAGCGAGTCCTTCGACAGTTTCGATCTGACCTGGTACGATGAGAATCCGGACCCTGTGACCGGAGTCTCCCCCCGGGAGCATATGGAAGCTGTCAAGGAGATGTGCTACCGCTATGCCGACGGCTTCGGGAAGCGCTCGATGAACCTCCTGCTGACCGGCGCGCCCGGTCTCGGCAAGACGTTTCTCTCCGCATGTATCGCCCGCACCGTCTCGGAACACGGTTTCTCCGTGGTCTATGAGACGGCCCAGACAGTTTTCCAGCGGTTCGAGGACCAGCGCTTTTCCCGCGGCGATCCCGAGACCGTCGGCGCCGATATAAAGCGTTACCTGTCCTGCGATCTCCTCATTCTGGACGATCTCGGAACGGAGCTTTTGTCTTCGTTCACTCAGAGCGCCCTTTACGAGCTGGTGAACACGCGGCTCACCACCGGCAAAAAGACCGTCATCAACACGAACCTCTCCGCCGCGGAGATCCGTTCGCGCTATACGCCCCAGATCGCGTCCCGTCTGGAAGGCGAGTATCAGGTCCTGCCCTTCTTCGGAAGCGACATACGGCAGCTCCGGCGTTCCCGCCGGTGAGCTCCCGCCGATTCTGCATATTCATTCCGTCCTGCATATCAAATAATTCCCATGAAAACGTATCATCCGTGCGACAAATACTGATTTTTCATGGGTTTTGCACATTCTCCACAGAGTTATCAACAAGCGTTATGTCAACGCGGATCTGTCAGTATTCATTTTCTGAGCGAATACCGGGCCGGCGACGCTGTCCAGTCCGGGACGGGCCATGCCCCTGTTCCCGAGACGGGTATGCCGAACTGAAAGGATGCGCCAAATGGAAAACAGGAGCCAGAACTACATAAGGGGCGCGGCGATACTTGCCGCGACCGTGGCGGTCACCAAGGTGATCGGCGCGATCTACAAGATCCCTCTTTACAATCTCCTCGGCGACGAGGGGACGGCTCATTTCCAGGTCACCTACACCATCTACAATCTTCTTCTGACGATCGCGACCGCGGGCGTGCCCGTAGCTCTCTCGCGGCTGATCTCCTCCGCGCATTCGGTGGGGTGCGACCGGCAGGGCACCAGGATACACAAGGCCGCGATGCCTACGTTCATCCTGATCGGTCTCATTTGCGGCGGAGCCATGTTCATATGGGCGCAGGAGCTCGCCGATCTCATCGGCGACCACGAGATCGCGGACGGCATACGCTGCCTCGCCCCGGCGGTGTTTTTCTACTGCATCATCGCGGTCTACCGCGGTTATTCGCAGGGACACGGCGATATGATCCCGACGGCCATATCGCAGATCCTCGAAGTACTGTGCAAACTGTTCTTCGGCCTTGCGATAGCGTGGATCCTGCTCAGGCGCGGATACGGCACGCCTACGGTCGCCGCCGGCGCTTTCGTAGGCATAACGATCGGCCTGATGCTGTCGGTGCCTGCGATGGCCGTCTACAAACAGAGGGCCGATAAGCGCAATGCGTACCGTCTCGACGGCGAAGATCCGTCCGTCCTCAGCTACAGGGAGACTCTGGCGCAGATATTCCGCATCAGCATACCGATAACGCTCGGCGCATCGGTCCTGAACATAATTACCCTTGTCGACACGAAACTCGTGCTCCTGCGGCTGCAGAACGGCGCGGGTTACGACTATATGACGGCAAAGGTCCTCTACGGCGCGTATTCCAAGGCTCTGACCCTCTTCAATCTTCCTGCGGCGTTCATCGTTCCGGTGACGGTGAGCGTAGTGCCCGCCATCGCCGCCGCTCTGGCCAGGAAGGAAAACGACGGGGCCCGCGATGTCATGACCTCCGCGATGAAGGTGACCAATCTCATCGGGCTCCCCGCGGGGGCGGGTCTCCTGATCCTGTCATACCCGATCTACAGCGGCCTCTACTGGGGCAGCAACGAAAACGGGCCGGCGCTCCTGGCGCTTCTCGGTATCGCGGCATATTTCGTGTGCATGCAGCTCATCACCACCGCCATACTCCAGGCGAGCGGTTTCGAAAAGCTGTCGATGCTCACGCTTCCGCTGGGCGGTATCGTGAAGATAGTCGCCATATGGTTCCTGGTCGGCAATCCTTCCATCGGCATCTACGGTTCTCCTTTAAGCACGATCATCTGCTATGTCTGCATCTCGGCCTTCAACCTCTGGTTCATCGTCCGCCGTCAGCCCGTCCGGCCGGATCTTCGGAAGGCTTTTGTCAGACCGTTCATCTGTACGGTGATCATGGCCGTCGCCGCCTTTGCGGTATACTGGCTCGGCATGCAGCTGCTGGGTGACTGGTTCTCGGCCTCCAGGATGCACATGCTCGTCATAATGTGCGTTTCCGTCATCGTCGCGGTCGCGGTATACGCCGTTATGATAATCGTCCTCGGCGGCGTCACAAGAGAAGACCTGCAGCTGCTCCCCAAGGGCGAAAAGATAGCCGATTTCCTGAAAATCAAGTAATTACGGCACTTTTTTTGAAAACAATACTAATAATCTCTTGCGAAACAGGTGAAACTATGGTAGATTTTGAACGCAAGTCAGCATATGACGTTTCGGATATGCGGCGGCTCATCGCGGTGCTCCGCGGACCGGGCGGATGCCCCTGGGACGCGGAACAGACGCACGAGAGCATACGGCGCAATTTCCTCGAGGAGGCGTACGAGGCCGTCGAGGCGATCGACGAAAAAGACCCCGTCCATCTGTGCGAGGAACTGGGCGACGTGCTCATGCAGGTCATGTTTCGTGCCGGGATCGAAGAGGATGCCGGCAGGTTCGATCTGAACGGAGTCGCGGACATGGCCGTTAAAAAGCTTATCCTCCGCCACCCCCACGTCTTCGGCGACGTTACCGTCTCCGGCAGCGACGAGGTCCTCAAAAACTGGGACGACATCAAACGCCAGGAAAAAAGCCAGCGCACCGTTTCGGACTCCATGGAATCCGTCGCGAAGAGCCTGCCTTCTCTGTGGCGTGCGGAGAAGATCCAGAAAAAGGCCTCGAAGGTCGGTTTCGACTGGTCCGACGCCGACGGCGCGATGGATAAGCTGGCAGAGGAGCTCACCGAACTCTCAGATGCGCTCAACCACGGCGGCAGCGTGGAGGAAGAGCTCGGAGATCTGCTTTTCTCCGCGGTCAATGTGGCCAGGCTCTCGGGCATCGATCCGGAAGAAGCGCTGCATTCCTCGTGCGACAAGTTCACCGCCCGCTTCTCATGCATGGAAAAGGCTGCGGAAGCGTCCGGCCGCCGTCTCGAGGATATGTCCCTTTCCGAAATGGACAGGCTTTATGACGACGCAAAGGCTGCGCTCGCGGCAGATGCCGAATGAACGCCGCCCCATTCTCTCAGCATCGTAAAACATCGCGCTCAATGCGCGGAAATAATTGGAGGTCATTATGAACAAGGCAGAACTTATCACGAAAATCGCAGCAGATTCCGGTCTTTCCAAGAAAGACAGTGAGAAGGCTCTCACCGCGGCCCTGAACGCTATAACCGACTCCCTCAAGAAGGGCGAGAAGGTCCAGCTCGTCGGCTTCGGTATTTTTGACGTAAAGGTCCGTGCCGCGCGCACCGGCCGCAACCCCAAGACCAAGGAGCCGGTGGAGATCCCCGCTTCCAAGGTGCCTCAGTTCAAGGCCGGCAAGCTCCTCAAGGAGTCGCTCGCCGACTGAGCGGACAAGCTTAAACGCAAGACGGCGGCACGGGATTGACCGTACCGCCGTTTTCCCTTGAATCAGGGCCGTACCTGAGCGCTCAGCGCAGGACCGGCCGCAGTTTTCCGAAGGAGGGCGCGCTGTGCGTCTGGACAAGTATCTCAAGGTCTCCCGTCTCATCAAGCGGCGCACGGTCGCAAACGAGGCCTGCGACAAGGAGCACGTTACCGTTAACGGCCGCACTGCCAAGGCGTCGTACGACGTAAAGCCGGGCGACGTTATCGAGATACGCTTCGGCCAGCGCCTGCTGCGGGTCGAAGTGCTCGAAGTGAACGAACACGCAGCCAAGGCCGACGCTCCGGCCATGTACAGGGAGATACCGTGAATCTGTGGAACAGGCTGAAAAGCATATATGACCGCTTTACCGACGTGCGCTACGTCGTTATCGGCGCATGCACGACGGCGGTCAGTGTCGGCCTCGTCGCCCTGCTCACGAAGGTTTTCCACTGGGAAGACAACCTTTCCAATATCGTCTCGATCATCGCGGCGGTCATCTTCGCTTATGTCGCGAACAAGATATTCGTCTTCCGCTCGCATACGGACAGTTTCGGCGCCCTTGCGGCGGAGGCGCTCAAATTCTTTGCCGGCCGCGCCGTGACCATGCTCGTTGAGGTCTTCGGCGTAGTATTTTTCGACTCCGTCCTGGGGCAGGACGTCGTCGTTGCAAAGGTCGAGACACAGATCCTCGTGCTCGTGGGAAACTATCTCATCAGCCGGTTCATAGTTTTCAGAAAAAAGCCCCCGCGGGACGCCGCAGAAGCCGGCGAAGAACCTCCCGCGCCCGGCGGCGGAGGTCAGTGATGCGGAAAAGGACTGCCGTCATATCGCTCATATCGCTGCTGCTGGCATCAACGCTCTTGAGCGGGTGCTCCGCCGGAAACGGATCCGGCGAGGTCTACTCCGATACGGCGTTCATGCTGGACACCGTCGTGTCCGTAAAGATATACGGCGTGCCCGAGGACGAAGCGCGGGCGGCCGTTGATGCCGCATTCTCCGAGATAGCGTTCTGCGAGGATCTTCTCAGCTCCGATATCTCCGGAAACGGGATAGACCGGCTTGAGCGGAACGCCGGGAGTGCCTATACGGAGCTTGACGGCGGGGCCGTTTACGTCCTTGAAAAGGCGATAGAATACGCGGAGCTCACCAGCGGCGCGTTCGACCCCACGGTCGGGCCGGTCGTCGCCCTTTGGAACATTCGAAACGGCAGCGGCTACGTTCCGACGGAGGAGGAGCGGGCCGCAGCAGCCGCGCTCGTGGACTACAGCAAGGTCCTGTTCGACGGAGACGGCCGCGTGAAGCTTGCCGACGCCGGCATGTCGGTGAACCTCGGCGCGATAGCGAAAGGCTATATCGCCGACCGCGTGAAGAATCTGCTCTCCGGCATGGGCATAGAGCACGCCGTGATCTCCCTCGGGGGAAACGTCCTTGCCTTCGGCGGAAAGCCTGACGGCTCCGACTTCATCATCGGCATACAGGATCCCTTCGGCCCGACGGGCGAGATCGTCGCTACTGTCGCCGTGCGTGATATGAGCGTAGTCTCCTCCGGCGACTACGAGCGGTATTTCGAGCAGGACGGAGTCCGTTATCATCACATTATGGATCCCTTTACCGGGGCGCCGGCAGACAGCGGTCTCTCCGGAGTGACTATTCTGTCTGAAAAATCTATAGACGGCGACGCGCTCTCGACTGCGGTGTTCGTCCTCGGACGGAACGAGGGGCTCGAGCTCATCGAGTCGCTCGACGGCGTCGAGTGCGTGCTCATAGGCAGCGGCGGGGAGCGGACGGTGTCCTCCGGTCTCAAGGATAACATTGTTTTCCGCTGAACCCCGGTCTGCTGTTCCCTTTCACAAAACGGCCCGTTTTCCCCAAGGAAACGCGGCCGTTTCTATATACATCCAGCCTGTATTTTGATATAATAATTATTACACTGTATCTCGCTGAAAGGGGGGCGGCGTCATGCCGGAATTCAAGGTCCACAGCGATTTCAAACCGTCCGGCGATCAGCCGGAGGCCATAGACGCGCTCGCCTGGGGCGTGGAGCAGGGTTTCGAGGAGCAGACGCTCCTGGGCGTCACCGGCTCCGGCAAGACTTATACGATGGCAAAGGTCATCGAACGCATCCAGCGGCCGACGCTCGTCCTTGCCCACAACAAGACTCTGGCGGCCCAGCTCTGCAGCGAGTTCAAGGAATTTTTCCCCGAAAACGCAGTCGAGTACTTCGTTTCCTATTACGATTACTACCAGCCCGAGGCCTACATCCCTCATACGGACACCTATATCGAGAAGGACAGCTCCATAAACGACGAAATAGAGCGGCTTCGCCACTCGGCCACCTCGTCGCTCTTCGAACGCCGCGACGTTATCGTCGTCTCCTCAGTGAGCTGCATCTACGGCCTCGGCGACCCTATAGATTATGCGAACATGGTCATCTCGCTCCGCGTCGGACAGACGCGCAGCCGCGAAGACCTCCTCAAAAAACTGGTCGAGATCCGCTATGAACGCAACGATCTCGCTTTCGACCGCAACATGTTCCGCGTGAGGGGCGACACGGTCGAGATCTGGCCGGTCTACGCGCAGGGCTACGCCGTCCGCGTCGAGTTCTTCGGAGACGAGATAGACAGGATTAGCGAGATAAACGTCGTCACCGGCACTCCTCTCCGCTCCCTGTCCCACGTGGCGATCTATCCCGCATCGCACTACGTGACTACGCCGGAAAAGATGGAGCGCGCCATAGGCGAGATCATGCGCGAGATGAAGGAGCGCGTCGCGTATTTCGAGGAAAACCACAAGCTCATCGAGGCGCAGCGTATCCACGAGCGTACGATGTACGACATTGAGATGATGCGCGAGATCGGTTACTGCTCCGGTATAGAGAACTATTCCCGGGTGATCTCCGGCCGTGCGCCGGGCTCTCCGCCGATGACGCTCCTGGACTACTTCCCAAAGGATTTCCTCATGTTTATCGACGAGAGCCACGTCACCCTGCCGCAGGTGCACGCCATGTACGCCGGCGACCGGTCCCGCAAGGAGAGCCTCGTCCAGTACGGGTTCCGCCTGCCGTCCGCTTTCGACAACAGGCCGCTCAAGTTCGACGAGTTCACTCAGCGGCTGAACCAGGTCATCTACGTCTCCGCAACGCCGGGCGAGTACGAGCGCTCCCGCTCCTCTCAGGTAACGGAGCAGATAATCCGCCCGACCGGCCTTCTCGACCCGCTGATCGAGGTCCGCCCCGTGGAGGGCCAGATAGACGACCTGATCGGAGAGATAAACGCCCGTGCGGAAAAGTCCGAACGGGTCCTCGTCACGACGCTCACGAAGAAAATGGCGGAGGATCTGACGACGTACCTAACCGGCGCGGGCATCCGCGTGCGGTATATGCACCACGACATCGGGACCATCGAACGAATGGAGATAATCCGCGATCTGCGTCTCGGCGAGTTCGATGTGCTGGTCGGGATAAATCTGCTGCGGGAGGGGCTCGACCTTCCGGAAGTATCTCTCGTGGCGATCCTGGACGCCGACAAGGAGGGCTTTCTCAGGAGCGAGACCTCGCTCATCCAGACCGTCGGCCGCGCGGCAAGGAACGCGAACGGACGCGTGATAATGTACGCTGACACGATCACCCCTTCGATGCGCGTCACGATAGATGAGACGGCGCGCAGACGCAAAAAGCAGGACGACTTCAACCGCGAGCACGGCATCGTTCCGAAAACCATCGTCAAGAGCGTCAGGGATATCCTGGAGATATCCGGAAGCGTGGACGAAGGTCCCCGGGGATCCGGCAAGGTCCGCATGACTCGGCGCGAGCGGGAGGAAGCCATCGAAAAACTGGAAAAGCAGATGCGCGAGGCCGCGCGGATGCTCGAATTCGAATACGCCGCCGTGCTGCGCGACAGGATAATACGCCTGCGCGGCGAAAAACAGGAGTAGGGACAAAGCCTTGGAAACCATAACACAATTCGTGTCGACCGAATTCGGCCGCTATCTGACGACATTCCTCACTGCCATGCTGCCCGTCGTCGAGTTACGCGGCGCGATCCCTCTCGGCGTCAGCCTCGGTCTCAGCCACATACAGAGCATGCTGACGAGCTGTATCGGCAATATGGTGCCGGTGCCGTTCATCATCCTCTTCGTGCGTCAGCTCTTCGACTGGATGAAAAAGAGGAGCGAACGCCTGAGCGCCTTTGCCAAACGCCTGGAGGAGCGCGCCTATTCAAAGCGGGACATCATAAAGAAGTGGCAGCTTTTCGGCCTGGTCATACTCGTCGCCATCCCGCTCCCCGGGACCGGAGCCTGGACCGGCGCGCTCGTCGCCGCGGTGCTGAATCTGCGGAAACGGGTGGCTATCCCTGCTATCCTTCTGGGGGTCATCATCGCCGGCGTGCTCGTCACCGGCATAACCTTCGGCTTTACCTCTATCCTGCACTGACATTCCGGCTGCGATCAGAGACGGTATGCCGGAAATGTTAAAGACCACGGAGGGCGTCTGATGGACGGTGAACTGAACAACATACAGATATCCGGCACCGTTTCCGTGCTCATCTACCAGAACCCGGACAACGGCTACGCCGTCCTCCGTCTCGAGACGGGGGACGGTCTCGTTACGGCCGTCGGCTGTATGCCGGACGCCTCCCCAGGCGAGGAGCTGCTCCTTACCGGCAGCTGGATCACGCATCAGGCCTACGGCCGCCAGTTCAGGGCCGAGTTCGTCCAGCGGCGGCTCCCTTCGGGCTCGGAGGGCATCTTCCGCTACCTGGCCTCAGGCGCCGTCAAGCATGTCGGCCCCGCCAAGGCACGCGATATCGTCGAACGTTTCGGCGACCGGGCCCTGGACATAATCGAAAACGATCCCGAAAGGCTTTCCGAGATCAAGGGCATAACCCTGAAACGCGCCCGTGAGATCGGTTCCGCGTTCAGGCGCCAGATAAGCCTGCGCCGGCTCATGGAGTTCCTGATGGAAAACGAGATACCGACCTCCGTAGCCATGGAGCTGTACCGCGTGTGGGGCGACGACGCGCTGGCCGCCGTCCGCTCCAATCCCTATGTGATCGCAGCGCCGGAATTCGGTGCCGATTTCTCGGATGCCGACGGCCTGGCTCTGCGCCTGGGCTTCGAAGCCGACTGCCCGGAGCGCGCCGAGGCTGCGCTTCTTTTCGAACTTTCCCACAATCTCGGGAACGGCCACACGTTCATCCCCCGCGAAAAACTGATTGCCGCCTCAGAGGCGCTGATCGGCATAGGCAGCGAGACCCTGTCGGAGTCGCTGGACTGCCTTTGCGAGTGCGGTTCCGTCATCAGGGACGACGTCGCCGGCCAGGACGCCTGCTATCTGCCCGAGTTTTATGAGGCTGAGACATATACCGCCAGGCGCATCCTCGATATGGCGTCCGCTCCCGCCGCAGCCGTAGGAAGTTTTTCCGCGGCGGTCTCCGCCGTCGAGCGTGAACAGGGAGTCTCCTATTCCGAAGGCCAGCGCAGAGCGGTGGAGCTTGCCGGAAGGCGCCGGGTCCTTGCGATCACGGGCGGCCCGGGAACCGGAAAAACGACTTCCGTACGCGGCATACTCGCGCTCTTCGACCGGCTGGGACTGAAAACGGCATTATGCGCGCCTACCGGCCGCGCCGCAAAGCGCATGAGCGAACTTACAGGACGTGAAGCGGCTACCGTGCACCGGCTTCTCGGCACTACGGTCTCCGACCGCGGAATGCTTGTCTTCGAACATGACGAGGCCGATCCCCTTGACGCCGACGCGGTCATTCTGGACGAATCCTCGATGGTGGACATCCGTCTTATGGCGGACCTGCTCCGGGCCCTTCGTCCCGACTGTCGTCTTATACTCGTGGGAGACTGCGACCAGCTGCCCTCCGTCGGACCGGGAAACGTCTTCTCGGACATACTGAGGAGCGGAGCGGTCGAGTCCGTGCGTCTGACGGAGATATTCCGTCAGGCAGGCGAGAGCCGCATCGTCCGCAGCGCCCACATGATAAACTCCGGCATCGTCCCGGATCTCCGCGGAGAAGGCGATTTCTTCTTCCTGCAGAGACCTACTCCGGAGCGGGCGGCCGACACTATCGTGGAGCTCTTCTCCGAACGTCTGCCCAAAAACATGGGCATCGACCCCTCGCAGATCCAGGTGCTTTCGCCCACCAGGCGTCTCGGAGCGGGCACACACGCCCTCAATCTCCGTCTGCAGGCGGCGGTCAATCCGCCGGGCGAAGGAAAACGAGAGAAGACCTATGGTGATTTCACCTATCGCGAGGGCGACAAGGTGATGCAAATAAAAAACAATTATGATATAATATGGCGAAAGCCCGCGGACCGCGGCAGCGCGGCTCCTGCAGGTGCGTTCGATGAGGCGGGCGCCGGCGTCTTCAACGGGGATATCGGTGTGATCCGGTCCATCGACGACGCCCGGGAGACGGTCACCGTGGATTTCGACGGACGCCTTGTCACATACCAGTACGAACAGCTTTCAGAACTCGAACCGGCATATGCCATGACGGTGCACAAATCCCAGGGAAGCGAATACCGCGCCGTTATCCTGGCCGCCGTTCCCGGCGCGCCCCAGCTTCTGGTGCGCGGCGTGCTGTATACAGCCGTCACGCGGGCCAGGGAGCTCCTGATCATCGTCGGAGACAGGGCCGTAGTGGAACGCATGACACATGACGACCGCAGACAGAAACGCTACAGCGGCCTCCGGGCGCGCCTGGCGGACGCTTCCTGCGGTTGACCGGGTAACTCCCGGTTTTGAGATGCAGACGGAAAACAAACACACACGCGTTTTCGGAGGGTGAGTATCATGGGATTTTTAGCTTCCGTAATGGACATCCTGTTTCCCCCGCGGTGCGTCTTCTGCAGGCGGTTCATAAGATCAGGCGAGCCGGATATCTGTTCCGACTGCCGCGGTTCTCTTCCGTTTCTTGAAGGCAGCGCCGCCGAGACGGCCGGAGAATACTTCGAAACCTGTCTGTCGCCTCTCCGCTGCGAGGGCAGCGTACGCGCCGCCGTCCAGCGCTTTACTTTCAAAAACGCCGTCGGCTATGCTGACTGTTTCGGGGCTCTGCTCGCCGACTGCATCCGCGAAAACCTTTCCGGCAGGTACGATATCATCTCATGGGTCCCGCTCAGCGAAACGCGTCTGAAGACCCGTGGCTACGACCAGGCTTTCCTTTTAGCGCAGGCTGCGGCGCTTTCCCTTGACGACATCGCGGTCGAGCTTCTGGTAAGGCATACGGACGCGAAAGCACAGGCGTCCCTTACCGACCATTCGGAACGGCAGGAAAACGTAAAAGGCGTCTTTGCCGTCACCGATCCGGAACTTGCGGCGGGAAAGCGCATCCTCCTTATTGACGACGTCGTCACGTCCGGCGCCACTCTGTCCGAGTGCGCCCGGACCCTCCTGGAGGCAGGCGCCCTCTCCGTCGTCTGCGCCGCGCTGGCAAAAGGCTGACCGCCCGTTTCCCCGCGTTTCAGGACAATAGAACCAAAATTACTGTTTTTCAGGTGATAATCTTATGCTTTTCGGACGTGATCTCGCCATCGACCTCGGCACCTCCTCGGTGCTGATATCCACAAAGAACAGGGGGATCATCCTTCAGGAGCCCTCTGTCGTGGCAATCGACAAGAACACAGGCCGCCTCCTTAGTATCGGTATGGCGGCGCAGCGCATGCTCGGACGGACCCCCGGCAACATAGTCGCCATACGCCCGATGCAGGGCGGCGTCATTTCAGATTACGGTACGACCGAACGCATGCTCCGCGAGATGGTCAAAAAGGTGAGCTCCTTCAGTTTCCTTAAGCCCCGCATCATAATCTCCGTGCCTTCAGGCATCACGGAGGTCGAAGAGCGCGCCGTCGTCGACGCCGGCATTTCGGCCGGCGCCAGAAAGGTCTACCTGCTCGAATCTCCTCTCGCCGCGGCTCTGGGCGCGGGTCTCGATATAACCAATCCGGACGGGCATATGGTCGTCGATATAGGCGGCGGCACGACCGACGCGGCCGTGCTCTCGCTTTCCGGTGTGGTCCAGTCTGATTCCGTCAAGATGGCGGGCGAAGCGTTCAGCGACGCGATCGTCAGATATATAAGGAAAAAGCACAACGTCCTGATCGGCGACACCACGGCGGAGGAGCTCAAGCTCAGTATCGGCTGCGTTTTCCCGCGGCCTGAGACCGTTTCCGTAGACGTTAAGGGCCGCTGCCTCATGACCGGCCTTCCCCGGGTCGTTTCGATCAGCTCTACGGAGATGCTCGAGGCTTTCGAAGAGGTCTCGGAGCGCATCCTCGAGATGATACTCCGCGTTCTGGAAGAAACTCCGCCCGAGCTTGTCGCGGACATCTCCAAAAACGGCATAGTCCTCACCGGCGGCGGCAGCCAGCTCTGGGGTTTCGACCGCCTTATTGAGAACCGCACCAACATTCCGACCACCGTCGCCGACGACCCGGAGATGTGCGTCGCCTACGGCCTTGGAAAGGCGACCGCCTGGCTGGACGACATGCAGGAAGGCACCATAAACATAGCCCGCAGACGTCATCTCAAGGGCTGACGGAAGCGTTAACCGCAAATAATGATCGGCAGTCTGCCGCCCGGTTTCCCGCCGGGCGGCTTTTCTTTTACGCAAACGTCCGTCATACGTATCCCGCTAGCCCGGAGACAGGCCTGTAGAGTACATGTTCCCGCCCGGTTTCTGCGGCGCTTGTACGGCGTGTTCTGATATAATTCTTATTTTATATATGTATAATGCGTCAAAATCCTTGCACAGAGTGCAAAATTGTGGTAAAATCATCATGTATTATTCTGCGCGGAAATCCACATTTTTCCGAAAGGTTTTGACGATATGAATTCTGCTGCCGACGTATGGAAAAAAGTACTCGAACTGCTCAGCCGGGATCTTACCGAGACCGCAATAAACACCTGGTTCTCAGAGTGCCGTGCAGTCGATATAGACGATAAAAAGATTGTTATCTGCGTCTCCTCCGATTTCAAGAAGAACGTGATAGAGGGCCGCTATCTTCCGCTCATCAAGAACGCGCTGAAGGAGATCTTTTCCGGAGATATGGACATACTCATACTGGGCGAGAACGGCGAAGCGGACTACAGCCACAGAGAAGGAGATTCCCCCGTGACCGAGGAATACACTTTCGAGAGGTTCGTCGTGGGAAATACCAACCGCTACGCCCACGCCGCGGCGAAAGCGGTCGCCGGCGGCAACGTCCAGAATTACAACCCGCTCTTCATCTACGGCGACTCCGGACTCGGAAAGACCCACCTTCTCCACGCGATCCGTATCGAGATGAAACGCCGCGATCCCGACTGCAACGTCGTGCTGGTCAAGGGAGAAGAATTCACAAACGAGCTTATTTCCGCCCTGCAGATAGGCAAGAACATAGCCTTCCGCGAGAAATACCGCAGTGCCGACGCGCTCCTTATAGATGATATCCAGTTCATCGCGGGAAAACCCTCCACACAGGAGGAGTTCTTCCATACGTTCAATACGCTGTACGACGCCGGCCGTGAGATCGTCCTTACTTCTGACCGTCCGCCCCAGGAGATGTCCCTTCTCGAAGACAGGCTGCGCACCCGCTTCGAGTCCGGCGTCATGACGGAGATAAACGCTCCGGACTATGAGACCCGTATGGCCATCATAAGAAACAAGGCGAATCAGCTGGGAATGGTGCTGAGCAACGAGGTCGCGAACTACATAGCGGAGAACCTGACTTTCAACGTCCATCAGCTGGAGGGTGCCGTAAAGATGATTAAGGCCCGGAGCGAGATAATCGGCAGCGATATAGACATACCGCTCGCCGCAGATGCCATAAAGGATCTTGTCCGCGAAGGCTATACTCCGAATCCCGACAGGATAATCGAAGAGACGGCAAAATACTTTAACCTCACTACGGATGATCTCAAAGGACAGAGCCGCACGAAAAACATGGCTCTTGCGCGCCAGGTGGCCATGTATGTCATACGGCGCCTAACGAATCTTACTCTCGACGACATCGGCGAGATCTTCGACAGGCGCGACCATTCGACGGTTCTTTCATCCATACGCAAGATAGAAAACAGCATCCAGACGTCGAACGAATTCTCAAAAGCCGTAAAGGATATAATCGCGAACGTCAATTCCGGAAAGTAAGGATTTCAACATCGCGTGGTTGATCTTCTGTTGATTTCTGTTTAAAACCCCGCTTTTGTCCGCCGGCGTCAGCAGACGTCAGAAAACATCCACTTTTTCTGTCCGGTTCGTCAACAATCTGTCAAGACATAAAACCGTTCTCTTTTAAGGCTTTCAGCCCCTTTTCAACAAAAAAACGTACTACTTCTATTATTCCTAAATATAAAAAATATATCTTTCTATCTGAAAAGAAAGGGTGTTGTCAATGAAGTTCTCGTGTGAAAAATATCTGCTTCAGTCAGCTGTAGCCACAGCATCCCGGGCAGCTGCGGCAAAGAGTTCAGTACCCGCGCTGGAAGGTCTTCTGGTAGAGGCCGGGACAGATACGGTAAGAGTCACTGGTTACGATCTCAAAACGGGTATAACTACAACGATACCCGCGGACGTGGCTTCCAGCGGATATCTGGTGCTGAATGCCCGTCTTCTGGGAGATATCGTCAGAAAACTGCCAGACGAGATCCTTACCGTAGAAGTGGATGACAACTATATGACCCGGATACGCAGCGGCATGAGCGATTTCGAGATAGTCGGCACGTCTGCCGAGGATTATCCGGAACTTCCTTCCGTGGAGTCCGTAAACAACGTGGATATACCGGGGAAAATACTCCGCAGCATGATATCCCAGACATGCTTTGCCGTCAGCGACAATGAAGCGCGGCCCATACACACGGGTGCTCTCTTTGAGATAGAGAACGGAAAGCTTACCATGGTCGCCGTCGACGGTTACAGGCTCGCTCTTCGCCGCGAAGAGATCGAGGGCGCTGAAGGGACGGAGTGCAGTTTCGTCGTTCCCGGTTCCGCTCTCTCCGAGGTCGAAAAGATAGCGCCCGATTCGGATGACAAGGTAAGGATAACCCTCGGAGCGAAGCACGTCGTATTCACGACGGAGGACACTACGCTTATATCGCGCCGTCTCGAGGGCGAATTTCTTAATTACAAGAAATCCATACCAACAGCCGGAAAGTAGACGGTCGCCGTATCCGCATCGGAACTGACCTCGTCCGTTGAAAGAGTCTCCCTGATAATAAGCGACAGACTCAAGAGCCCCGTGCGCTGCACCTTCGGCGACGGCGTTATCCGGTTACTTACCGTGACGCCTCTCGGACGCGCCAGCGACGAATGCGCGGCAGAAGGAAACGCCGAGGATCTGGAGATAGGATTCAACAACCGCTATCTGCTCGACGCGCTCAAAGCGGTACCGGCGGACAAGGTCTTCATAAAGCTGATGAGCGGCATTTCGCCTTGCCTCATCGTTCCCGCGGACGAAGGAGACAGTTTCCTTTATATGATCCTTCCGGTAAGACTCAAGGCGAACGAAGGCTGACGAATGAAAGTACGGCTCAAAAAACTGTCCGGCGACCGGCCGGAAGCTGAAAAAGTGGCCATATCCACCGATTTCATAAAACTCGACGCCTTTCTCAAGTACTGCTGCGCCGCGGAGACCGGCGGCATAGCAAAGATCATGATCCAGGACGGAGACGTCAGGGTCAACGGCGAGACATGCCTGACAAGAGGAAAAAAGCTCCGGCCCGGAGACCGGGTGGAGGCCGGCGGAAAACTGTACGAACTGACCGCGGAGGAAAAATGACCGTAAACGACCTCTCGCTCGAGGGTTTTCGAAGCTATATTAACGCCGGGGCGCTGTTCTGCCCTGAAACGAACATCATAACAGGCATCAACGCGCAGGGAAAAACGAATCTCGTAGAAGCCATTTACTACCTGACCTGCGGCCGGTCGTTCAGAGCGCGGACGGACGGCGAGATCATCAATTTCGGCTGCAATGAAGCGGCGATAAAAGCCGGCATAACCAGCGGCGGCCGAGAACAGACGGTCGAAGCGCACCTGTACCGGGGCCGGAGGAAGACGATACTCATAAACGGCGTAAAACAGAAAACCGCCGCCTCCCTTTCCGGCAGGCTCACCGCGGTCCTTTTCTGCCCGGACGACCTTTCGATGATAAGGGCCGGCTCAGCGGCGAGAAGACGGGTGATGGATCAGTGTCTGTGCCAGATCAGACCGCGCTACGCGGAAGCGCTCACGGAGTACGGGAGGATATACGACCAGAAATCCCGCATACTTAAGGACTGGCGGGAGAAACCGTCGCTCCTGGAAGCTCTGGATGAATACAACGACCGCATGGCGGAATACGGAGCCGTCCTCATATACTACAGGGCCCGCCTCGCGGAAGCGCTTTCTGAGCGGGCGGCGGCGATACACAGGGATTTTTCAGGCGGCGCGGAAGAACTCTCGCTGAGTTACAGGACTGTTAAGACGGACGCCGATCCGCTCACGCTGAAGCCGGAGGAGATAATGCTGCCGCTCAGGGAGCATCAGGCTTCCCATAAACGCGCGGAGCTGGAGTCCGGAACCTGCCTGTCCGGCGCCCACAAGGACGATCTGGAGGTAGAGATAAACGGCAGACCGGCAAAGAGTTTCGCATCTCAGGGCCAGACAAGGACCGCCGCGCTGTCCGTAAAGATGGCGGAGAGGGAGATACTGGCCGCAGATACCGGAGAAAGCCCCGTTCTGCTGCTCGACGACGTTCTTTCGGAACTCGACGCAGGAAGACAGGATTTCGTCCTTAACCGCGTAGGCGGAGGACAGGTGTTCATTACCTGCTGTGAGGACGACCGTATCTCACAGAAGACCGGCGGACGTATCTTCAGGATCACCGACGGGGAGATAAGACCCGTCTGAAAAAGAACGGAGAGGGAGCGCGGACAGACATGTATCTCCATCTCGGCCAGGGCACGGTCGTGCCCTTTAAATCCGTTATCGGGGTGTTCGATCTCGACAACGCGTCGAGTTCACATATAACACGGGCGTTTCTGAGCGCAGCCGAAAAGGCGGGGAACGTCGTGAACGCATCCGACGATATACCGAAATCCTTCGTCCTCTGCGAGGAGGACGGCAGGACGACAGTTTATCTGTCGCAGCTCGCTTCGGCGACACTGCTTCGCAGGAGCGAGAGCGGCGCCATCGATCAGGCGCCTGACGAAGAAAAGGCATAAGCATCGTGAGGAGCATCAGAATATGACTGACTACAACGAAACAGAATACAGCGAACTCGAAAAAGTCACGCAGGAATACGACGCATCGCAGATACAGGTCCTGGAAGGCCTCGAGGCAGTCCGGAAAAGGCCGGGCATGTACATCGGCTCGACGTCTTCGTCCGGTCTGCATCATCTCGTATACGAGATCGTGGACAACTCGATCGACGAGGCGCTGGCTGGATACTGCAGCGAGATAGAAGTGCGTATCCGCGAGGGCAACATCATCACCGTCGTCGACAACGGGCGCGGCATACCGGTCGATATACAGGAACAGACCGGCAAGAGCGCGCTGGAGGTGGTCTTCACCGTCCTTCACGCAGGCGGCAAATTCGGCGGAGGCGGCTATAAGGTCTCAGGCGGTCTCCACGGCGTCGGCGCATCCGTCGTAAACGCGCTTTCCGAATGGCTGGAGGCGCGCGTACACAAGGACGGGAAGATCTACGAGATGAAGTTCTCCCGCGGAGAGATCACCCAGGAGATGCGCATAGTGGGCGATACTGACCGCACCGGCACGACGGTCACCTTCAAACCGGATCCGGAGATGTTCGACGAAACGGTCTATTCCTACGATATCCTACACGACCGCATGCGCGAGGAGGCTTTCCTAAACGCCGGACTGAAGATCCGGATCATCGACGAGCGCAAGGGCTCCGAACAGCAGGACGAGATGTGCTACGAGGGAGGCATCCGCGAATACGTCGCCTTCCTCAACAAGTCAAAGGACGCTCTTCACAGCAACGTGATTTACATGTGCGGGAGCAAGAACGAGAGCTTCGCGGAGATAGCCATGCAGTACAACGACGGCTATCAGGAAAACATCACGTCCTTTGCCAACGACGTCCGCACGCCGGAAGGCGGCATGCACGAGACCGGCTTCAAGGCGGCGCTGACCCGTGTGCTCAACAACTACGGCATCAAGACCGGAATAATAAAAGGAGACGACAAGGTCTCCGGCGAAGACTGCCGCGAAGGGCTGACAGCCGTCATTTCCGTCAAACTTCCCGACGCGCAGTTCGAAGGCCAGACCAAGCAGAAGCTCGGCAACTCGGAGATGAGGACGCTGGTGGACAGCGTCGTGTCCGACAAGCTTGAACAGTTCCTGGAGGAGAATCCCGCCGTGGGCCGCGCCATACTCGACAAAGCGATGATGGCGAACCGCGCCAGAGAGGCCGCCCGCGCCGCAAGGGAGAACATCCGCCGCAAGAGCGCTCTCGGCGGTGCGGCGATGCCGGACAAACTGAGGGACTGCAACGAGAACAACCCGGAGCTGACCGAGCTGTATATAGTCGAGGGCGACTCCGCGGGAGGCTCCGCCACGAACGGACGCGACTCCCGCTTCCAGGCTATCCTCCCCCTCTGGGGAAAGATGCTGAACGTCGAAAAGGTCCGGGCGGACAAAATATACGGAAACGACAAGCTCAGACCGGTAATAGTTGCGCTGGGCGCGGGTCTGGGCGAGGATTTCGATATCAACAAGCTGCGCTATCACAAAGTCATCATTATGGCGGATGCCGACGTGGACGGCAGCCACATACGCACGCTGCTGCTCACGTTCTTCTTCCGCTATATGCAGCCGCTTATCAAAGAGGGCTACGTTTACGCGGCCGTTCCGCCGCTGTACAAGCTCACCCGCGGCAAAACGACGCGGGTCGCCTTCTCGGACGAGGAGAGAGATGCAGTAAGCACGGAGATGAGAGGCGACAATCCCAACGCAAAGGTGGATATCTCCCGGTTCAAAGGCCTCGGCGAGATGGATCCCCATGAGCTCTGGGAGACGACGATGGATCCCAAACAGCGGACGCTGAAACGCATAACCCTCGAGGACGCGTCAAAGGCCGACGAGACATTCTCCATACTGATGGGCGAGAAAGTCGAGCCGCGGAAGGAATTCATCGAACGCAAGGCTAAATACGCCGTGAATCTGGACTATTAAGAGAGGAGGCGTTCATCTATGGCACATAAGAATGTGGACTACGATCCCGAGACCCTGCGGTTTCCGGAACAGAAGATCATCAACAACGAACTGATCACAGAGATGGAGACCTCCTACATCGAGTACGCCATGTCGGTCATCGTCGGAAGGGCGCTGCCCGACGTGCGCGACGGTCTCAAGCCCGTACACCGCCGTATACTTTACGCCATGTATGAGGACGGCCTGACCCAGGACAAGCCCCACCGCAAATGCGCCACCGCGGTCGGCGACGTGCTGGGCCGGTACCATCCGCACGGCGACGCATCCGTATACGACGCGCTCGTGCGTCTGGCGCAGGATTTCTCCATGCGTTATCCGCTCATCGACGGCCACGGCAACTTCGGTTCCGTCGACGGAGACCCGCCGGCAGCTTACCGTTACACAGAGGCCCGGATGGCCAAAATGGCAAACGAGATGCTCCGGGATATAGACAAGGAGACCGTCAACTGGGATCCGAACTTCGACGAGACAAGAAAGGAACCCCGCGTACTCCCCTCCCGGTTCCCGAACCTGCTGGTGAACGGTTCCAGCGGTATCGCCGTCGGCATGGCGACCAATATACCGCCGCACAATCTGCGTGAAGTCATAAACGCATGCATATGCGTGCTCGACGATCCGGATGCGTCCATATACGACCTCATGGAACATGTTTCCGGACCGGATTTCCCGACCAGGGGCATCATCATGGGGCGGAGCGGCATCCGCGCAGCCTACGCCACGGGCCGCGGAAAGATAGTGCTTCGCGCCCGCACCGAGTTCGAGGAGCTTCCGAACGGACGCACCCGTATCGTCGTTACCGAACTTCCCTATCAGGTCAACAAACGCATGCTCATCAAGAACATGGCTGACCAGGTGAACGACAAGCGACTCGAGGGCATCAGCGACATAGTCGACCAGTCCGACCGTTCAGGAATGCGCATCGTCATCGACGTAAAACGCGACGCCAACCCCCAGGTCGTTCTTAACCGCCTTTTCGCACAGACGCAGATGCAGACCACTTTTGCGGTGAACATGCTCGCACTGGTGGACGATCAGCGCCAGCCGAAGATCCTGTCCCTGCGGCACATAATAGACGAGTATCTTGCCTTCCAGGAGGAGATAATCGTACGAAGGACGAGGTTCGACCTCAAAAAGGCGCAGGAACGCGCCCATCTGCTTGAAGGCCTTCTTATCGCGCAGGACAATATCGACGAGGTCATAAGGATAATCCGCACCTCTTACGACGACGCGAAAGAGAACCTCATGGCTAGGTTCGATCTCGACGAAGTGCAGGCCCAGGCGATCCTGGATATGCGTCTCAAGGCGCTGCAGGGTCTTGACAGGGAGAAACTGCAGAACGAGTATAAAGAGCTCGAGGAAAAGATCGCGTATTATCAGCGCGTCCTGTCCGACGAGGGACTGGTAAAGAGCATCCTCAAGGAGGAGCTCTCCGAGATCGCCGACAAATACGGCGACGACCGGAAGACCGAGATCCAGGACGTGGAAGATGATATAGACATAGAAGACCTTATCGAGGAGGAAGACTGCGTCTATACGCTGACTCATAACGGTTATATTAAACGCACCGCGGCCACCGAGTATACGGCACAGCGCCGCGGCGGCAAGGGCGTCCGGGCCATGACCACCCGGGAAGAGGACTTCGTGGAAACGCTGTTCACCGCGTCCACTCACGACAACATCCTCTTCTTCACCAGCCTTGGCCGGGTGTACAAGAAGAAGGGCTACCTGATCCCGGAGGCCGGAAGAACGGCCCGCGGTACGAATATCGTGAATATCCTGCCGATGCAGCCCGGCGAAAAGGTCTCGGCCATGATCCGCGTCCGCAATTTCGAAGAGCGGACCGAGCAGGATGACGCGTACGTCTTCTTCATCACCAGGAACGGTACGGTCAAACGCCTTGAGGTGAGCGAGCTCCGTAATATCCGCAGCGTCGGTATACGCGCCCTTACGCTGGACGAGGACGACGAGCTCATATCCGTCCGCGCCACGGACGGCAGACAGCGCATCCTGATAGCGACCCACGACGGCATGGCCATCTGCTTCGACGAATCCGATGTCCGGCCGATGGGACGCACCGCGGCAGGCGTGCGCGGCATCAAGCTGCGTCCGGGCGACTACTGCGTCGGCGCCGCCCGCGCCAGAGAAGGCGGAGCGCTCCTGACGGTAACAGAGAACGGTTTCGGCAAGAGGACCCCCATAGAAGAGTATCTCCGCGGCGAGGACGGGGAAAAGACCGCACAGAACAGAGGCGGCCTTGGCCTTAAGAACTGCCGCATTACCGACAAGACAGGTCCCGTTGCAGGAGCAAAGGTCGTCGACGAGACGGATGACGTGCTGCTAATCTCAGACGACGGCACGATAATCCGCATGGCGGCGGCAGATATAAGCATCTACAAACGCGACACCCAGGGCGTGCGCCTCATGCGCGTTTCGGAGGGATCGCGGGTCATCTCCATAGCGCGCATGGATAAGGACGAGAGCCGTACGGAGGATGAAACCGAGGCCACCGAAGCGCAGGAAGGCGGTGCGGAGGTTGCGCCCGCGTCTGAGGAATGATCTCCGGGGCGGTACCGTATGAAGGAAGTCACTATCTATACTGACGGCGCGTGCAGCGGCAATCCCGGTCCGGGAGGATGGGGAGCGATACTGCAGTACGGTTCGGCGGTAAAAGAAATGTCGGGCGGAGAGCCGGAGACGACGAACAACCGTATGGAACTGACGGGAGTTATAACGGCCCTTTCAGCACTGAAGGAGCCGTGCAGTGTGACGCTGTACACGGATTCCCAGTATGTCGAAAACGCCGTCAATCTCGGCTGGCTCGAAAGCTGGCGCAGGCGAGGCTGGCGGCGTAAAGGCGGCGAAGTCAAGAATCCGGATCTTTGGCAGGCGCTCCTTCCCCTTCTTGAGACCCACGACGTCACTTTCGTCTGGGTCAAGGGCCACGCGGAAAACGAGTTCAATAACCGCTGCGACGAGCTCGCCGTTGCAGAGAGCAGAAAATTCAAATAGTCAGGGATCTGGCTGAAGGCCGGAGGACAGACCGATGATCATTACCAAGGTAATAACGATACTGATGGCCGTATTCTTTGTCCTCGGCGCGATCGACCGCCTGATCGGCAACAGATTCGGTCTTGGCAAGGAATTCGAGCGCGGCTTTATGATAATCGGGCCGATGACGCTCTCCATTCTGGGCCTTCTCATGCTGGCCCCGGTGCTGGCCGAGTTCCTTCAGAAGCTGATCTCGCCGGTCTTCGGTCTCATAGGGGTCGATACGGGCATGTTTCCCGGCATGCTGATGTCGAGCGAGATATCATACCCCCTGGCCGTAAAAATGACGCAGAACGCGTCTCTGGCCCTTTTCGGAGGCATAATCGTCGGTTCCTGCATGGGCGCGCCTATCTCCTTCTCGATCCCGCTGGCCACAGGTCTCATAGACAAGAGCGATTACAGACACTTTTCCGTCGGGATCCTTAGCGGCTATATATTCGATCCGGTCGCATGTTTCATCGGCGGGCTGCTCATGGGCCTTGAACCGCTCGGCATCCTGATAAACCTGATCCCCGTGGTCGTTGTGGCGATCATACTGATCGTCGGGCTGCTGTTCATCCCGCAGATCATGATAAAGCTGTTCCGCTGGTTTTCCCGGCTCCTTATGGCGGTCATAACTGTCGGCCTTGTCGCCTGCGCCGTCGAGACGCTTACCGGGCTCGTACTGATTCCCGGTCTTGCGTCGGCGTCCGACAGCTTCAAGACGATAGGCACGATAACGATCTCGGTCGGCGGCGCGCTTCCGCTCCTTCTCGTTCTGAGAAAAGTGCTGGACAGGCCGCTCAAAAAGCTTACCGCCGTGCTCCGGGTAAACGAAATAACGACGCTCTCGATAATGCTGGGCCTCACGACGCTCGTGCCGGGCTATTCCTCCTACGGGGAGATGAACGGCCGGGGAAAAGTGCTTTTCGCGGCGCTGTCCGCGTCCGGCATACCGATGCTGGGCGTCCATCTGGGATTCGCGATGTCGACCGACGCCTCCATGATAATGCCCATGCTCGTTTCGAGAGTGTGCGCGGGACTGTTCGCCGCCTGTTCCGTCTATTTCTTCTCGCCGCGTCTCTTAAGACCGGAGGAACTGGAATAACGAACGGATGTATGCCTGCACGGATAAATAGCTGAATAAACAAATAAGCGCCGGCCCGGATACTGTTCCGGGCCGGCGCGGCGTTTTGTAAGTCGGTTATATGAAGTAATTGATGAAAGCCACGTCTGCGAACTCTTCGTTCATCTGACAATCGACCTTGCCTGCAAGGGCGTTGAGGATGCTGCTCATCATTTTCTGCGAAGTGATGTAGCGCAGGG
The DNA here is from genome assembly GCA_017619535.1 of Oscillospiraceae bacterium. Lineage (GTDB taxonomy): Bacteria > Bacillota > Clostridia > Oscillospirales > Oscillospiraceae > RGIG8048. Next base: position 69,947 of record JAFZSD010000004.1, read on the forward strand.
TGTAGTAATCATAACCGTAAGCCTTGTATGCGCTGTATGCGGAAGGCACCTCGTCGTAGTTGAGAGGTATGCGGTAGATGATGTGGTATCCGTAACTCGTCTCGACTATCCCGCTGTGCTCGCCGATCTCGAGAGACTTGCACGCCTCATAAAATTCGGTCACCATATCTCCCTCTTTGAAGAGATATCCGTCCGGGAAATACTGCTGGGAACCGGGATCCTCGGAATACTCTTTCATGAGAGTGTCGAACAGTTCGGGGAATTCTTCGGGAGGACAGTCGTTGAGCTGGTCCAGAAGCTCCTGGGCCTTCGCGAGTATCTCGGCCTTCTCGGCGTCGTTGCGGGTGATGGTCTCGCCGTTTTCATCCGTGTAGACGGTCATAAGAAGGATGTGTTTCGCCATCATGTAGTTTTCATCCGCCGTCTGTTCCGCAACATCCTCGTCTGTCAGCTTGGAGCCGCGATCGCCGAACAGAGCGGTGTAGGCGGCGTTCTGGTAATATGTGCTCTCAGCGAAGGAACGGAAAAGATCCAGCGTTTCATAATTGTCTTTCAGAGCCTGGTTGAATTCTTCCTCGCTGTCATAGGACGCTTTCGCTTCGGCGAGGACGTTGTCCGCATATTCGGCGGCTGCGGTCTCGTTGTAAACGCCGGCCTCCTTGGCTGTGGCTTCGACTGCGGCCATGTAGATCCGCTGATCGAGGGCGGAGCTCATAACGGCGTCAAAATATGTGCGTCCGGAGGACACTTCCGCCAGCCAGTCTGTCAGATTATCGCCTGCAGACTGTTTGACGTAATTGATGTAATAATTGAGAAAATAGAAGAATTCCTGCCAGGTCACATCCTTGCCGTCGATCGTAAGGATGACGGCGTCGGCGGGGACAGAGGAATACGCCTTTTCGACGTTCAGCTCGGGAAGCTGGCCGTCCGGCGTGAGCCCGCCCGACGACTGGCCGCCGTCAGCGGGGTTTGCGTCGCCGCAGCCGGACAGTGCGCAGAAAAGAAGCACGGCGCACAGCAGAACGGCGGCGATCCTTTTAGTCGGTCTCATTGGTTTTCCTCCAAAGAAAGGTCTTTCTTTGCCGTTGATACTCGTAAAGCATACCATTTGTATCCCTATAAAACAAGCATTATGTGACTTTATTCACCGAACTTTAACTTTTTGAGACGCCGGACGGCCGGAAAATGCGGTCAGAAACGGCTGAAGAGACGATCATGGTCCGGTTCCGTTTTTTCCCTCCGACTCCGCATAAGCCGCCACGAATCTTCGGGCCTCATCGACGGGGCGGGAGCCTTTCAGCTTCAGAAGGACCGCCGGCACCGCGCCGGCGTCGATACGGATACGCCCTTTGAACTCCGGAAGGCTGTACAGCGCGGAGACCTGTTCCATATCGAAGGACGAGAGCCGGAACTTCAGCCAGCCGGATTTCTGGGATATCTCCGTGATGCCGGCCCTTTCCGCCTCTCCGCGCATCAGCGCGATGGAAACCAGTGCGACGGCGCTGTGAGGAGGATCGCCGTAACGGTCGATGAGTTCGGAGATCATATCGTCCGCGTCGTCCTCCGTTTTGATCAGGGCAATACGGCGGTAAAGGTCTATGCGCTCCTCGCCGGAGGGCACGTAAGTCTCCGGGATATTGGCGGAGACTGTCAGATCGGCCGAACATTCTGTACGGACCGGCGGCCTCTCCCCTTTTTCCTCGAGCACGGCTTCCTCCAGCAGTTTCAGATACATATCGTAGCCGACGCTCATCATATGGCCCGACTGCTCTGCGCCCAGCAGATTGCCGGCGCCCCGTATCTCAAGATCGCGCATGGCGATCTTGAATCCGGAGTTGAATTCGGCGAATTCGCGTATGGCAGAAAGGCGTTTTTCGGCGATCTCGGTAAGGACGCGGCCCTTCCTGAATGTCAGATAGGCGAAAGCGCGTCGCGGGGAGCGTCCGACGCGGCCGCGAAGCTGATGCAGCTGCGAAAGACCGAACCTGTCCGCGTCCTCGATTATCAGAGTGTTGACGTTGGGGATGTCTATACCGGTTTCGATTATAGTAGTGCAGACGAGGACCTGGATCTCGCCGGCAGCAAGACGTTCCATAACGCGGCTGAGAGATTCTTCATCCATTTTGCCGTGAGCCACATCGACCGTGGCCTCCGGCAGCATCGACGCTATCCGGGATGCGGTGCGTGTGATGGTCTCGACACGGTTGTGGAGATAGTACACCTGTCCGCCGCGGGAGATCTCCCGGCGCATGGCTTCTTCCAGTATTTTCCAGTCATGTTCGATGACATATGTCTGGACCGGCTGGCGTCCGCTCGGCGGTTCCTCGATCGTAGACATATCCCGCAGACCGGAGAGCGCCATATTGAGCGTTCTGGGTATGGGCGTCGCCGAAAGAGTCAGGACGTCGACGTTTTTCGCCATTTCCTTGAGACGCTCCTTGTGGGAGACGCCGAAACGCTGTTCCTCGTCGACGATCAGAAGACCGAGAGACTTGAAGCGGATATCCTTCTGGAGCAGCCGGTGGGTACCGATGACTATATCCGTCTGTCCGCTTGCGATCGAGGCGACTGCTTTCTTTATCTGCGAAGCGGTCCGGAAGCGCGACAGCACTTCTATGTGCACGGGGTAATTTGCGAATCGGTTGACCACTGTCGTGTAATGCTGCTGAGCAAGGACGGTAGTCGGGACGAGTATGGCGGCCTGACGCCCTCCGAGAACACACTTCATCACGGCCCTGAGCGCCACCTCGGTCTTGCCGAATCCGACGTCGCCGCAGAGGATCCGGTCCATCGGGAGCGGCTTTTCCATATCCGCCTTAATCTCCTCGACGCAGCGAAGCTGGTCGTCCGTCTCTTCATAGCCGAATCCCGCCTCGAACTCTGTCTGCCAAACGCTGTCCGGAGCAAAAGCGTGTCCGGGTATGCTCTGCCGCGCGGCATAGAGCGCTATCAGTTCCCTGGCCATCTGCTTTGCAGCGCCTTTGGCGCGGCTTTTCGTCTTTTCCCAGTCCGCGCCGCCCATCTTGGACAGGCGCACAGGCGCGTCTTCGCCGCCGCCTATGTATTTCTGGACGAGATCCAGATTCGTAGCCGGGACATAAAGACTGTCCGTACCGGCATATGCGATCTTGACGTAATCCTTTTCGACGCCGTCGACAGGCAGCTTGAAGATACCTACGAAACGGCCGATGCCGTGGTATTCGTGGACGACTAGATCGCCGGGGGAAAGATCGGCGTAGCTGGCCAGCCGCTGGCGGCCGGAGACCTTCTTTTTCGGGGTTTTCCGCCGGTTTTTCGAGTTTCCGAGTATCTGACCTTCCGTTATTACGGCGAGACGGAGCGTCGGGTATTCCATTCCGGAGGAAAGCGCGCCTGAAGTGACTGCGCAGGTACCCGGCAGAGGCAGATTATTGAGCTCCATGTCCGTTGCCGCGGCAGTGCCTTTTTCAGCCAGATAGCCGCAGAGTATGTCGGCGCGGCGGCGGTCCGCGCAGAGGACTACAGTGGAATAACCTGTGCCTGCGTAGTGGGCTATGTCTCCGGCTGCGGTCTCAAGGCTCCCGCCGTATGACGGAAGCTGTTTTGCGGTCATGCTGCAGAGCACCCGCGGCTCGATGTCGTAGCTGCCGGCAAGAAAATTGTCCGCCATCAGGATCGGATATTCTTCGAGCCGGGCGCACGCCTCGGGGTAAGTATCCGCGTAAGCAGAGAATTCGGGCGCAAGGAGTCCGTTTTCGATCTGTACCGTGCAGTCGTCCGCCATCTGTTTGAGGATCGCCCTGGCGCGTTCGGCCACTCTGTGAGGCTCGCTTATGAACACCAGAGCATCGGGCGGGAAATAGTTGGCTGCTGTGGACATTTCCGGGTATATGAGGCTCTGATAACGGTCGGCCGCGGGAAAAGCCCTTCCGTCGAGCAGCCGTTCCGAGTCGGAAGACATATTCGCGATCAGAGCGTGGGCGATGTTCTTTTTCTTCATAAGGCGCACGCCGGCATCGCTTATGGCCGCTGCAAGCCCCTTCCGACCCTCCCCGAAGGAGCCGGAATACAGATCCGGGACCGTCTCGCAGGCCGGCAGTATGAGCGCCGATTCCACGGCGTCCGTTCTGCGCTGGGTCTGGGTATCGAAAAAGCTCATGGAATCGATGTCATCGCCGAAGAATTCGCACCGGACAGGCGAGTCATATGCCGCAGAATAGAAATCCAGTATGCCGCCGCGCATCGCGAACTGGCCGGGACCTTCGACCTGTGAGCATCGGCTGTATCCGGCCCGGATCAGATGATCGGTGACTTCCGCCGGGTCGCGGGTATCGCCCAAATGCAGCAAAAGTGCTGATTTTTCAAGGGTTTCAGGCGGTATTGTCCTCATCAGCAGGCCCTCAATGGTCACAGCTGTCACCGGCGAGACGCCGGAACGGAGCGCATAGAGCGTGCGAAGCCTTGCGTGCTCGGCCTGCCTCGAAACGCCTTCCACATTGTAGAATACGAGATCGCGGCCGGTCAGCACTTCACCCGGTTCCTCTCCGGTCATGGACGACATATCCGCCATGAACCTGGCGGCTTCCTGCTCGTCCGAACATATGACGACAATAGGACGGCCGAGGCTGACCCGCGCTGCGGCAGCCAGATGCGCGCGCGAAGACGGCCCGACGCCGGTTATCAGCGCCGGACAGCGTCCGCTGTCGGCAGCGGCAATGAAGCGTGCCGCAGCATCGTCCTTAAGGATTGCTTTTGCTAGTGTGTGCATAATACTCTCCTGTATTATTTGAAGAAACGTTCGGTCAGACCCGGAGACATATCTCCGGGATGGCACCGCATGTAAAAACTGTATTTTCAGAGAACGCGGCAATGCCCCGGCAGGACTCTGCCGGGGGTGTACTGATTTATATGGAACGCCGGAAACGACTTACAGATATTGGAAACACTGCGGCGTATGCGCGGTTGTTTCACGTGAAACAATTCAGAAACGGCCGGCAGCGCAGAGCGCTGAAACCGTTGTCACAGCGGCTTTTTTTGGATCTTGGCGAAGCGTCTGGGATAACCTGACGGAGTTTCGGAGATCTTTCTGATAACGATCGCGCGATGGGTCACCTCTGTGCCGGGGACCGTGTAGTCTGCGACCGTTTCCACTTCGCCTCCGAGTTTTGTTATTGCGTTTCCGGCTTCGGTGATTTCGTCGTCGGAGTCGGTGCCCTTCATTGCTATAAAGCTACCGCCGGGGAGCACGAAAGGCATGCAGAGCTCGCAAAGGACGTTGAGACGCGCGACCGCCCTGGAAACGGCAAAATCAAAGGTGTCCCGCATGCCGCGGTCAAAAGCCGCCTCCTCTGCCCTTGCGTGTAGGCATACGGCATCCTCAGCGCGGACAGCGGCGCAGACTTCGGCCATGAAGTCGACCCGCTTCTGCTGAGCGTCGAGCAGGGTGAGACTGATCTCCGGCTGAGCTATCTTCATCGGGATACCGGGAAAACCGGCGCCGCTGCCTATATCGATAACGCGCTTGCCTATGAAATCGTCTAGGGTCAGAAGAAACAGACTGTCAAGAAAATGGAGCGTATAGACATCCGTTTCACCTGTGATAGCGGTCAGATTCATAACGCGGCAGCGCTCGTCAAGAAGCTCAAAATACCTGCGGAAGGCCGGAGCTGCCGTTTCCGGCAGCTCCAAACCGTAAGTTTTTGCACCTTTTTCTAGAATCTGCATCATTTAGAAGGATTACTTGCTCTTGAGGAGATCGCGGATCTCGGTGAGAAGGAGCTCTTCCTTCGACGGTTCCGGCTCGGGCTCGGGTTCTGCGGCCGCTTCTTCAGCCTTTTTCTTTTCGGCGGCAGCGCGGGCCTTGTTGAAAGCCTTAACTATAGCGAATACTACGAGCGCGACGATGATGAAATCGATGATCACGCTGAGGAGCGTGCCGAAACCTATCGTCACACCGGCGTCGATGACTTCACCGGCTTCATCGTAGACAGCAGGTCTTACTACCCAGTTCAGAGCGTCCGTAAGATTCTGGCCGCCGAAGATAAGGCCGATGACCGGCATGATCACGTCGTTCACGAGAGAAGTTGTGATCTTGCCGAAGGCGCCGGCTATGATCACGCCGATCGCCATGTCAAGGACATTGCCCTTGCTTATGAATTCCTTGAATTCACTGAAGAACTTTTTCATGGTGAACACTCCTTATTTAAATTATTTCTTGATTATTTCAATGTTTCCGAGATACTTGCGGAGGACCTCCGGTACGACGACGCTGCCGTCAGCGAGCTGATTCTGTTCGACGAGCGCAGGCAGGATACGGCTGGTAGCGAGGCCAGAACCGTTCAGAGTGTGGACATATTCGGTCTTTCCGGTGCTTTCGCGCTTGAAACGCATGGAACCGCGGCGGGCCTGATAGTCACGCGCGTTGGATACGGAGGAGACTTCCTTATAACCGTTCATCGACGGGATCTGGATCTCTATGTCATATGTCCTGGCCATGGACGCGGAGCAGTCTGCCGCGGCGAGTTTTACAGTACGGAAATGGAAGCCGAGTCCGCGAACGAGGGCTTCGGCCTTGCCGACGAGTTCCTCGAAGGCTTCGTCTGACTTTTCAGGGAGCGTATACTGGACCATTTCGACCTTGTTGAACTGATGACCGCGGACCATTCCGCGCTCATCGGCCCTGTAAGAACCGGCTTCACGGCGGAAACACGGAGTGTAGGAGATATATTTCTTCGGGAGTTCCGCCTCGGAGAGTATCTCGTCCCGGTGCAGAGATACGAGCGCGGTCTCGGCGGTCGGCAGCATGAAGCGCCGGCGTTCATCCTCGGCGGTCTCGAGCCAGTAAACGTCATCCTTGAATTTCGGGAACTGGCCTGCGGTCAGGCCGCATTCGTAACCGAGCATATGCGGTACAAGAACGAGTTCATAGCCGTCGGCAAGGTGTGTATCGATAAAATAGTTCAGCAGAGCCCACTCGAGACGTGCACCCATGCCCCTGTAGATCCAGAAACCGCTGCCGGAAAGCTTGGTTCCGCGCGTATAGTCGATAAGACCGAGATCGGTGCAGAGCTCGACATGGTTTTTCGGTTCGAAATCGAACTTATGGGGCTCTCCGAAGTAGCGGAGAGGCTCGTTGTTCTCCTTTCCGCCGGGCTTGAGGTCTGGATCCGGCAGATTCGGGAGTCCGAGGAGCAGCTCATTATATTCGTTTTCAATGTCGCGGAGCGCCGCATCGGCCTCTTTGGCCGCCGCTTTGAGCTCATTCATGCGGGCAAAAACAGGAGCGGTGTCCTCTCCGGCCTTTTTCATCTGCGGGATCTGCTTCGAGACCTTGTTCTGTTCCGCCTTATATGCTTCGGTCTTTGCGATCGTATCCCTGCGGAGACCGTCCAGTTCAAGAATGCGGTCAATGGCGTCTGAACAGTCGACCTCCTTGTAAAGCAGGCGTTTTTTGATCTCTTCGGGGTTTTCTCTGATAAGCTTGATATCAATCATCTGAATCGTCTCCGTTTCAGTTATTCTCGGAAGTCTCGGTATTTCCGGTCTGTTCGTTCAGTTCGTTGTATTTTTTCAGCAGCGCTTCGTATTCACTGCGAAGGTTCTTCGTGTCGACGTCGTATTTCTTGGCAGCCTCGTCCAGCTGGGTCTCCAGAGCATCGATCTCCTGACTGAGCGATTCAGTTTCGGCCGCCAGGCCGTCCATCTGAGACTGCAGATCCGCTTTTTCACCGGTAATGCGCTGATTTTCCTCGACGAGTCTCTGGTTTTCCTCCTGCAGTTTGACGATATTCTGCTGAGCCGTCGCGCTCTGTTCATGAAGAGTATCCAGGATACTGCTGTCGCGCTGATGGATGAAATATGAAAGAAGTATCAGAACGATGACCGCCACGGCAAGCGCTATGACGTAGCCGATGACAGCGCGGCGCGACCTTTCTGACGTATAGCGGGCAGCATCTTCTGTCCCGCTCCGGCGTTTCAGCTTAAAACTACTCATTTTCCTTATGCTGCTCCTTACTGAGGGACATTGATGCAAGCGCATCAAGGAGACGCTCACGGTCCTCGGCGCCGTAGTATTCGAGTTCTATGCGGCCTTTCCGCTTTCCGTCGGCGATACGCACCTTGCGTCCGAGTTTTTCGGACAGTTCGCGCGCCGCGGCCGCAGCATAGTCGACAAAAGGAGCGGGAGCGCTCTTTTTTCTGCTGCGGGACGTATTGAGACGCTTTACATACGCTTCAGCTTCACGGACAGACATCCCAGTGCGAACGACTTCATCCGCGGCTGCGGAAATATCCAGGTCGTTTTCAAGTGAAAGCAGTGCTCTTGCGGCGCCGGGAGCTATATCTCCGTCCTTCAGAAGTTTTAAAACGTCTTCCGGAAGCTTCAGGAGACGTAGCGTGTTGGCGACGAGCGGGCGCGATTTGCCCACCGTATCTGCGACATCTTCCTGCGTTAGGCCGTATTCCGTCATCAGAGTACGGTATCCGGCTGCTTCTTCGACCGGATTGAGACCTTCGCGCTGAAGGTTTTCGACAAGGGCGAGCTCTGTAGCTTTTCTGTCGTCGGCCTCGATAATACGCGCAGGGATCTCGGTGAGTCCTGCGACGCGTGCCGCCCTCCAGCGGCGTTCGCCTGCGATTATCTGATAACCGTCGCGTCCAATGCGCCGGACAGTGAGCGGCTGGAGCACGCCGTGCTCAGCTATTGAAGAAGCGAGTTCAGAGATCCCGGCTTCGTCAAAGTATTCACGAGGCTGATCGTGTCTCGGTTCGACCCGTGATATGGGCAGATATTCAAAATCGTTTTTCCCGGTCTCGACCGCAGCGCTGCCGAACAGCGCTTCCAGGCCTGTGCCGAGTCCCTTCCCTGCCATTTTGTCACCTCATTTAGATTCTGAAGTCAGATCCGGTTTCTGTTAATAACCTCCCGCGCCAGTTCTGCATATGCTTTTGCTCCGCGGGACGCGGCGTCATACGCCAGGACCGGCTTTCCGTGGCTCGGCGCTTCCGAAAGGCGCACGTTCCGCGGGATTACGACGTTGTAGACCTTGGTTTTAAAGTATTTTTTCACTTCTGCAGCGACCTGGGCGGAGAAATTAGTTCGTGAATCGAACATAGTAAGAAGCACGCCTTCTATGTCCAGCGTGGGATTCAGTCGTTTTTTCACCATCCGTATCGTGGTGAGCAGGTCCGAGAGTCCCTCGAGCGCGTAATACTCGCACTGTACCGGTATAAGCAGCGTATCCGCTGCACAGAGACCATTGAGAGTGAGCATCTCAAGAGACGGAGGACAGTCGATAAGGATGTAATCGTAGCTGTCGCGCACCTGTGAAAGCGCATCTCGTAGGATAAACTCCCGGTTTTCGCGCATAACGAGCTCGACGGCGGCTCCTGCAAGGCTCCTGTTGGCCGGAAGGATATCGCCGTAAGGCGTTGCAGCGATGGCGGAAGCAGCGTCGTCGTCGCCGGAAAGGACGGTATAGATATCATGTTCGAGGGCGTTTTTATTAAGACCCATGCCCGAAGTGGCGTTGCCCTGGGGATCGAGATCGCATAGAAGCACCGATTTGCCGGCGTATTTCAGGGCGCAGCAAAGATTGACGCAGGAAGTCGTCTTCCCTACGCCGCCTTTCTGGTTTGCCAATGCGATGATCTTGCCCATATTACGCCCCCAAAATTTGCTGGCTTAATTATAACACTAAGCGGAGTTTTTTCAAGTAAAAATGCAAAATACAAAGATCTGCAGGCCGAATCTGCGGATTGTTTCACGTGAAACATTTCGCGGAAAAACGAGAGAACCGCACGGATCAGTGCACTATATATTATAATGTATAGAAAAAGCACGCAGGTATATGGTAATATTTTCCATTTTTTAGACAACTTCCCTGTAATGTTCAGACCGGTCAGGCCCGGGGATATCCGGCCGGTGATCCCTTTCGGCGATCGTCGGCTGATAGCGGTCTGTTATTCGTTTTTCAGATCGGCCGGTGCAAAAAGTGAATGAAAAATGTGAAAAAGCACTTGATTTTTGAATTTGCTGATGTTAAAATTATCATCCGCACAGGTATGGAACGTACTTCTGTGACTTTATAGGAGGAGGTGGCTAATAGAATGCCCAATATCAAATCAGCTGAGAAGAGAGTCCTTATCGGCAAGATGCGCAACGAGCAGAACAAGGCGGAGAAATCCAAGATGAAGACCAACATGAAGAAGTTTGACGCAGCAGTGGCCGGTGGCGACCGCGAAGCAGCCGAGAGCGCCTATAAAGTTGCTGTCAAGACCGTTGATCATGTGGCTTCCAAGGGGATCATCCACAAGAACAATGCTGCTAACAAGAAGAGCGGCATGGCAGCGCGTCTCAACGCGATGGATAAATAAAATATCAGCCGTTGCTTAACGAATTAAGCGGATGCCCAGATCATATTTGATTTGGGCATCTGTTTGAAAGGCTGGTTAGCAAAAAGTAATTCCGAGATCCGCATGTAACGAGGTCTTCGGGACAGCATAAATGACCAAAACGAAAGGAAGAAACAAAATGGCAGATTCTAAAGCCCGTACAGCGGGAAAAGGCGGCAACAAATGGGTTTGCGCCGCTATACCTGCGCTGCTGCTTCACTGCAGTATCGGCACGGTATACTGTTGGGGAACCTTTTCTAAGGAAATAGGCGAGTACATCTACGGTGTCGGCAACTATACTGCGCATGCAGGAGCGGTCCAGTGGGCGTTCTCGCTGGCCATATTCTTCCTCGGCATGTCCGCGGCCTTCCTCGGCGACGTAGTTGAGAAAGATATACACAAGTCTTCTCTTATAGCGACCATTTTCTTTACGGTCGGCATGCTCGGAACGGGCGCCGCGATCCTTCTGAAATCGCTTCCTCTGGTATTCCTGTTCTACGGCTGCATCATGGGTATAGGTCTCGGTACAGGTTATCTGAGCCCCGTCAAGACGCTTATGCTGTGGTTCCAGGACCGCAAGGGACTGGCGACGGGACTGGCGGTCGCCGGTTTCGGACTGGCCAAGGCCATAGCGACGCCGGTCATGCAGTTCTTCCTCACCAAGTTTGACAACAACCCGGCGTATATGTTCTTCATCATGGGCGTCATCTACTTCGTGATGATGTTCATCGGCCATAAGCTTCTCAGAAAGCCTGCCGACTGGGTCGAGGTCAAAGGAGAAGGCGGAGGCATCAAAGAGTTCTTCGCAACGCTCGGCAGAAACTTCAAGACGGCGTTTTCCAGCAAGACCTTTATTGGTATCTGGATCATGTTCTATATAAACATCACCTGCGGCCTTGCGCTTATCTCTCAGGAAAAGGCGATTTTCAATTCGATCGGACTCAGCCTGACTGTCGCGGCGACGCTCGGTTCCGTAACTGCCATCGCGAACGCCCTGGGCAGGCTCGGATTCTCTGCCTGGGCGGATACCTTTAAGGACAGAAACACGATCTATAAGCTGATCTTCATCCTGTCGATCGTCTTTACGGCGGCTGTCGTGCTCACAAACGGCATCGCCAATAAGATCGTGGTCCTCTGCGTTGCGCTTCTCATCATGGTCAACGCCGGATACGGCGGCGGTTTCTCGAACGTGCCTACGCTTCTTTCGGATCACTTTGGAATGAAGAGCATCTCAGCGGTGCACGGTATGTGCCTGTCCGCATGGGCTATCGCCGGACTTACGGGCAACCAGCTTGCGACCTATATTGTCAAGCATGTCGGCGAGTTCAAGGATATGACTCTGTCGGACGGAACGGTCGTTTCCGTAAACACCCAGGGCTATCAGACGGTACTCTACGTTACGCTGGCGCTGTATGTGATCGCGTGCATAGTGTGCTTCGTCATGATCCCCAAGAAGAGCGAAAACAAGGAATGATAGGGCCAACGTCGGCCTACAACAGAGTATTATAAGACAGTAAATGTCGGGAGCAGCAAATGGAGCTGCTCCCGACAATGTTAAGGGGCTGTTTTGCAACAGCCCCGACTTTTTCGTATTGAATTATTAAAAACGGTCAAAGCACGATCCCGAAGTATTCCTTAAGAAGTGAACGCTCTTCTTCGGACGAGGATATCCGACGTGTTTCGTCGCCTTCAGCCGTCCGCAGCGTGAAAACGTCGTCGGCGATGCGCGCGAATCCGTCCGGACGGCAGATATTCGCCATCCGATGGATGACGAAGCCGGAATCGGGCGAAGAACTGCAGAAGTAATTTGCGGGGATGAAGTCGACCTCGTCGACCGGGTCCTGCGAGAACCTGACGGACGGGGTCCAGACGCCGTCTTCGAGTCTCAGCAGGTCGAGGGATCTGCCGTCCGCTGGAACGATGCGGAATGTAAGGCCGCGCGCCGTCTGTTTGCTCCCGTCGAAGGGTACAGCTCCTTCCGGCATGGGACCGCCGAAGCCAACGTCTGCAAAACACCTGTCATCTCCGAAATAAACGGCCGTCGCACGGTGAAGAGGGGCCGGATGAGCCCGGTCTGCACGCAGGATACGGCAGAGAAGCGGCCGCGCGTCGAATCCCAGTGATCTCAGAAGCGAGCAGAAGAGAGCGTTGAGTTCAAAACAGTATCCTCCGCGCCTCCGGGTCACTATCTTGTCGAAAAGATCGGATATTCCGAGAGACGGGATCTTCTTTTCTTCGCACACCGCGTAGTTTTCGAACGGCACAGAATCATGATGCGCCACGATAAGCTCCGACAGGCCTTCGGGAGTGATATCAGGCGCGTCCATGCCGAGCCTTTCGAGATACCGTTTCGCATCGGGCAGCGGTGCGTAAAGCTCCTCATACATTATAATATATCCTTCCGAACCAGAGAATCGTACCGGTCATTCTTCCAGAGCTTCGTTGAGCGCCGTAAGCATAGCCTCGAATTCGAGGAGTTTCTCCGGCGGATAACGGTCCTCCAAACGCGATACGGCGCTGTAGATCAGTTCGTTGCCCGGCTCTATGTAGCCGTAGAATTTGTCCGACAGCTGCAGCCGGGCTTCGCGCCTGTCGTCGTCGGAGGCGACCCTGGTGACATAGCCCTTGGAGACAAGGTTCGAGATCTTGTAGGATGCATTGGGCTGGGATATGCCTAGACACTCCGCGAACTGTTTTATAGTGGGGTTTCCGAGCAGATAGATTACGTCAGCAGCATAGGCTTCGGTAGCGGAGAGACTGCCGCTTCGTTCGCGTATCGCGCCGAAAAGGCTCTTGTATGTAATAAGCCGGAAATTTCTGTATAGTCTGGCGAGATCTTTGTTAAGCGTAGCCATAGCAGTCCTCCTGTGGCAAATGCCGGATCCGGGTTAGTTAGCATCAACGAATAAAGTTTAATGGAAGCAGGTATTTCGTGTCAAGCGCGTTATACATATAACGGGGACGAAATAAGGATTATTGCCCGGAAATTGGACATTTTGGAATGACAATTTCTGGATGACGGGAAGCAAAATAGTCATACTGACGAAACCGCAGGACGGGCCGAAATTTTTTTATGAAAAGTATTGACATACAAAAAAGACTATGTTACATTTAAAGTCCCGCCGACGAAAGACGGTTATGTCAGTGTGCGGTGGAGAGTGTACCTTGTAAATTAAACAATGTAAGAACAGACGCACCAAGAAAGAGGGACTCTGAGTTGGCCGGCGTGCTTATCCGCACGGACGGCTAACTACAAAAATACTTTGAGCAGCTTGGAAAAGCTATTCAATGGATGACAGATTTTAAGCGTACGAAAGTACGGTTAAGATACCATTTATTGAGAGTTTGATCCTGGCTCA
>JAFZSD010000028.1 GCA_017619535.1 Oscillospiraceae bacterium
AGGAGCAGAAGGCGGTCGAGGATTTCGCCTCGAAGATCGACATCACCAATACCAACGCCGTCCTCACATACGGCGCAGCGTCCCAGAAGAACGTCGCCGATTTCTCGGACAAGGCGCTCAACGGAGTGCGCACCAAGGATCTCGGCGAGGTGGGCGACATGCTGTCCAGCCTAGTGGTCGAGCTCCGCGGCCTCAACTTCGACGAGAACGAGAAGAAGGGCTTCCTGGGGATCAAGCGCAAGGCTCAGAACAAGATAGCCGAGCTCAAGGCCGACTACGCCAAGGCGGAAGTCAATGTTGACAAGATAGCCGGCATGCTGGAGCAGCATCAGGTGACCCTTCTCAAGGACGCCGCCATGCTTGACCGCATGTACGATATGAACCAGGCGTACTTCAAGGAGCTCACCATGTACATCCTCGCCGGCCAGAAGAAGCTGGAGGAGTGCAGGAACGAGACCCTGCCGGCCATGCAGAAAAAGGCGGCCGAAAGCGGACTTCCCGAGGACGCGCAGGCGGCAAACGACTACGCCAACATGATCAACCGCTTCGAGAAGAAGCTCCACGACCTGGCCCTGACGAGAGTCATCTCCGTCCAGATGGCCCCGCAGATCAGGCTCATCCAGAACAACGACAGCCTTCTCGTCGAGAAGATCCAGACCTCCATCGTGAACACCATCCCGCTGTGGAAGAGCCAGATGGTCCTGTCCCTCGGCATGTATCACTCCGAGCAGGCCATGGAGGCCCAGCGAGAGGTCACCAACGTAACGAACGAGCTCCTCAAGAAGAACGCCGAAAAGCTCAAGACCGGCACCATCGACGTGGCGAAGGAGTCCGAGCGCGGCGTCGTCGAGATCGAGACCCTCGTCCAGACGAACAAGATGCTCATCGAGACCCTCGAAGAAGTACAGACCATCCAGAAGGAAGGCGCAGCGAAGCGCCGCGACGCGGAGCAGGAGCTGGGCCGCATAGAAGGCGAGCTCAAGCAGAAGCTCCTCGATATAGGAAAGCAGGACTGATAGACTGCCGGCCGCAAACAACGGGGCGGCGCCGCAGAGAACCCGCGGCGGCGCCCCGTGCGCTTGTTACGGACATTTCCGGATATGTAAGCGAAAAACGCATAATATACGGTATAAAATTGAAAAATATGCATCAGATAGTGATGTTGCCATAAAAATTTATCTGAACTCATAAGAATTATAGCTACTTTTTTGACGGATCGGTATTGCATATTAATTCATCAGGTGGTAGTATAATACACAAATCTCAGCAGGAGGAAATAACCATGGGCGATATTAAGAAAGTTGTTCTCGCATATTCCGGAGGCATTGATACCTCCATCATAATCCCTTGGCTCAAGGAGAATTACGACAACTGCGAAGTCATCGCCGTGTCCGGCAACGTCGGACAGGGCACGGAGCTCGACGGCCTGGAGGAGAAGGCCCTCAAGACCGGAGCTTCCAAGCTGTATATAGAGGATCTTACGGACGAGTTCGTGGACGACTACATCGTGCCCACCATGAAAGCGGGAGCGAAGTACGAGGACTATCTGCTCGGCACGTCCTTTGCGAGACCGGTCATAGCCAAGCGCATCGTCGAGATCGCCCTGAAGGAGGGCGCGGACGCCATCTGCCACGGCTGCACCGGCAAGGGCAACGACCAGGTCCGTTTCGAACTGACCATCAAGGCCTTCGCTCCGAACATGAAGATCATTGCTCCGTGGCGCGAGTGGACCATAAAGAGCCGCGACGAGGAGATCGACTACGCCGAAGCCCACAACATCCCCCTCAAGATAAACAGGGAGACCAATTACTCAAAGGACAAGAACCTGTGGCATCTGTCCCACGAGGGCCTGGATCTCGAGGATCCCGGCAACGAGCCACTCTACAACAAGCCCGGATTCCTTGAACTCGGCGTATCCCCGGAGATGGCTCCCGACGAACCCACCTACGTCGAGATCGAGTTCGAAAAGGGCGCCCCCGTCTCCTTCAACGGAGAGAAGATGAAGGCCTCCAAGATCATCGAGAAGCTCAACGAGGTGGGAGGAGCCAACGGCATCGGCCTTCTGGACATCGTCGAGAACAGGCTCGTCGGCATGAAAAGCAGGGGCGTTTACGAGACCCCGGGCGGCACCATCCTCTATCACGCCCACGACGTGCTCGAGACCATATGTCTCGACAAGGAGACCTCCCATTTCAAGGCCCAGCTGGCCCTGAAATATGCGGATCTCGTATACAACGGCCAGTGGTTCACGCCTCTGAGAGAGGCCCTGGACGCCTTCGTGGAGAAGACCCAGGAGAACGTTACCGGCAAGGTAAGGCTCAAGCTGTACAAGGGCAACATCATAAACGCAGGCGTCTGGAGCGACTACAGCCTCTACAACGAGGACCTCGCGTCCTTCGGCGAGAGCGACTACGACCAGACGGATTCCGCCGGATTCATCAACCTCTTCGGCCTGCCGATAAAGGTCAGGGCCATGCTGGAAAACAGGAAGAAGAACAAGTGATCTGAATGACAGACCATCGCGGGGGCGGCTTGCCGCCCCTTGCGGATTATACGGACACCGGAAGGAGAGAACGCCAGATGAAGCTCTGGTCCGGACGCTTCAGCAGCGACACGGATGCCCTGGTCGACGAGCTCAACGCTTCGATCGGCTTTGACAGGCGCATGTATAAAGAGGATATAAAGGGATCCATGGCCCACGCCCGCATGCTAGGGGCGCAGGGGATAATCTCTGCGGAAGACGCGGATAAGATCATCTCCGCGCTGGGCGGCATAATGGAGGATATAGAGGCCGGAAAGCTTGATTTTTCAACAGCTGACGAGGATATCCACATGGGCGTCGAGGCGGAGCTGACACGCCGCATAGGCGACGCCGGCAAGCGGCTCCACACGGCCCGCAGCAGGAACGACCAGGTCGCCCTCGACTTCCGTTTCTACCTCAAAAACGAGATCCCGGAGATACGGGACATGATTCTGTCGCTTATGGCGGTCCTCGCGGAGAAAGCCCGCGGGAACCTTAACACCGTCATGCCGGCGTACACACACCTTCAGCGCGCCCAGCCCACGACATTCGCCCACTATATGATGGCCTACGCCAACATGCTCCGCCGCGACGTCACCCGTCTCGAGGACTGCCTCGAGCGCATGGACGAGATGCCGCTGGGGAGCGGGGCCCTTACGGGAACGACATATCCCATCGACCGCCGCATGGTGGCGGAGGAGCTGGGATTTGCGGACATCACGGGAAACAGCCTGGACGGCGTCTCCGACCGGGACTACGCCCTGGAGCTCATGTCCTGCCTGTCAATCCTCATGATGCACCTTTCCCGTTTCTCCGAGGAAATCATCATGTGGTGCTCATGGGAATTCAAGTTCGTCGAACTGTCGGACAGCTACAGCACGGGCTCCTCGATAATGCCCCAGAAGAAGAATCCGGACATCGCGGAACTGGTCCGGGGAAAGACCGGCCGGGTATACGGAAGCCTCATGGGACTTCTGACCGTCATGAAAGCGCTGCCTCTTGCCTACAACAAGGACATGCAGGAGGACAAGGAGCAGGTGTTCGACGCGGTGGACACCGTCAAGAATTGCCTGCCGGTGTTCACGGCGATGGTGGAGACCATGAAAGTGCTGCCTGACAACATGAAGAATGCGGCGGCGGCCGGTTTCATCAACGCCACCGACTGCGCGGATTATCTGGTGAAGAAGGGCATGCCCTTCCGTGACGCCTATACGGTAGTCGGAAAGCTGGTCAGCTTCTGCATCGCGACGGGAAGCACTCTTGAGACGCTCCCGATAAGCGAGTACAGGAGCATGTCCGACGTATTCGATACGGACGTATACGACGCGATAGCCCTGGAGACCTGCGTCGCGCAGCGCAGCGTTCCCGGGGGACCCGCGCCGGAGGCGGTGGCGGAACAGATCGCCAAGATAGAGACCTTCCTGGAGGAGAGAAAAGTTGAAGCCTAAAGTATTCATAGACGGGAAAGAGGGCACCACCGGCCTTCAGATATACGAGCGGCTCGGCTCGAGAGAGGACATAGAGCTCCTTCTCATAAGCGAGGAGAAGCGCAAGGACACAGAGGAGCGCAGGAAGTTCCTCAACGAAGCGGACATAGTGTTCCTCTGCCTTCCCGACGCGGCGGCGAAAGAGGCGGTAGAGCTAATAGAGAACGACAGGACCCGCGTCATCGACGCGTCCACCGCACACCGCACGGCGCCCGGCTGGACCTACGGGTTCCCGGAGCTCGACAGGGAGCAGCGGGGCAAAATCGCATCGTCCAGAAGAGTGGCCAATCCCGGCTGCCACGCCACCGGCTTCATAGCCGCGGTAGCGCCACTGTTAAGGTCCGGCGTCATCAGCGCAGACGCCCCGCTTTCATGTTTCTCGCTCACAGGATTCTCCGGCGGCGGCAAGAAGATGATCGCCCAGTACGGGGAGGAGGACAGAGACCCGGCGCTCGATTCCCCGCGTATATACGGTACGGCTCTCATGCACAAGCATCTTCCGGAGATGACTGCGGTCACGGGACTCACCTGCGCTCCGGTATTCTGCCCGATAGTCGCCGACTATTACTCGGGGATGCAGACCGTGACGCCGCTGCCAGCGGGGATCCTTGCTGAAGGGATGACCGCTGAGCGCATCCACGGGATACTCTCCGACTGGTACGCAGGGGAAAAACTGGTGAAAGTGGCCCCGTTCACAGGCGGGATAAACGACTATCTGGCGTCCAACGCGTTCTCCGGGACCAACGGCCTCGAGATATTCGTGGGCGGCAGCGGCGACAGCGCCTTCGTCGCGTCCCGTTTCGACAATCTGGGCAAGGGAGCGTCCGGCGCGGCCGTACAGAACATGAACATAATGCTAGGCCTGGACGAGACCGCCGGACTATAACTCAGATTCAGATAAAGAAACACCGCCCGCACGACCGATGCGGGCAGCTGGAGTTGATATATCATGAAATACATCGAAGGCGGCGTATGCGCCGCGAAGGGTTTCCTGGCAGCCGCAAGGCACTGCGGAGTCAAATCCAAGAACACCGACAAGAAGGACGTCGCGATCATCTATTCCGAAACGGAATGCGCGGCGGCGGCCGTATATACCAAAAACGCCGTCAAGGCGGCGCCTCTGCACATAACAAAGGAGCACCTGAAAGACGGACGCGCCCGGGCGATACTCGCAAACAGCGGCAACGCGAACGCCTGCGCGCCCATGGGCGAGGAAAACGCCCTCAAGTGCTGCGAGGCTGCGGCAAAGGCGCTTGGCGTGAGCACGGACAGCGTGCTCGTCGCGTCGACCGGCGTCATAGGCCAGACGCTTCCCGCGGACGTTATAATATCCGGGATACCGCAGATTGCGGCGGAGCTCGGTCCTGAAGGTTCAAACTCCGCGGCCAGCGCGATCATGACGACGGATACTGTGAAAAAGGAGTACGCCGTCGAATTCGAGCTTGGCGGAAAGATCGTACGCCTCGGCGGCATCGCCAAGGGCAGCGGCATGATCCACCCCAACATGGGGACCATGCTCTGCTTCCTCACCACCGACTGCGCCATCAGTTCGGAGATGATAGGAAAAGCGCTCCTAGAGACTGTGAAGATCAGTTTCAACCGCATATCCGTTGACGGCGACACGTCCACGAACGACATGTGCGTCCTCATGGCCAACGGAAAGGCCGGAAACGCTGAGATCACAGAGGAAAACGGCGATTACGAAATGTTCCTGGAAGCGCTGGCGGAGGTTGCCGTGACCCTGGCCAGAAAGATGGCCTCCGACGGAGAAGGCGCGTCCCACCTCATCACCTGCACCGTGCGCGGAGCTGACAGCGAGGAGAACGCGGAGACGCTCTCCAAGTCCGTTATCTCCTCCACGCTGACCAAGGCGGCCATATTCGGCGCCGACGCGAACTGGGGCAGGATACTGTGCGCGATGGGCTATTCCGGCGTGCAGTTCGACCCGGACGAGGTCTCCGTGGCGTTTGAGTCCGCCGCGGGAAGAATAGACGTCTGTCGCGACGGAAGAGGACTTTCCTTCGATGAGGACAAGGCGAAGAAGATACTGACGGAACACGACGTGATCATAGATATTGAGATGAGATCCGGCCCGTGCGAGTGCACCTGCTGGGGCTGCGACCTGACGTACGAATACGTCAGGATAAACGGCGACTATAGGACCTGACGTCACGGGGAAAAGGAGGACAAAGCGATGGTCAACGACAATTTCGAACGTGCCCAGACTCTGGTGGAGGCGCTGCCCTATATCCAGAAGTTCAACGGAAAGGTCGTCGTTATAAAATACGGCGGCAACGCCATGATAAACCAGGAGCTCTTCAACGCGGTCATGGAGGATATAATCCTTCTGCATCTCGTAGGGATACGCGTGGTGCTGGTGCACGGCGGCGGACCCGAGATAAACGACATGCTGAAAAAGATCGGCAAGGAATCGAGATTCGTCAACGGCCTCCGATACACCGACGACGAGACGATGAACGTCGTCCAGAGCGTTCTCTGCGGCAAAGTTAACAAGGATCTCGTTTCCACGATCATCAGAAAGGGCGGCAACGCGGTAGGCCTCTGCGGTCTCGACGGCGGGCTGTTCGAGGCTGTGCGTCTCAACAAGGGCGACGGCGCAGATTACGGCCTCGTCGGAAACATAACCGTGGTGAACCCGGGCGTCGTGCTGGAAGCTCTAGAGACGGACCGCATCCCGGTAGTCGCGACGGTCGCCTTCGGCGCGGACGCCGACACGTCATACAACATCAACGCGGATACGGCGGCAGCGAAGCTGGCCATAGCCATCGGAGCGGAAAAGCTGATCCTTCTTACAGATACCAGGGGAGTGCTGCGCGATCAGAACGACGACAGCACCCTCATAAAAGTGATAAAAGCCGGCGAGATCCCGGAACTCATGGAACAGGGCATCATCTCCGGAGGCATGATACCGAAGATCGAATGCTGCGCCGACGCCATTGAAGGCGGAGTGAAGAGAACGCATATCCTGGACGGCCGCGTCCCCCACTCGATACTCATCGAGATGCTCACGGACGAGGGCGCCGGAACCATGATATGCCGCTGAAAGGAATACGATAACTATGACGACAGGTGAAATTAAAGCGCTGGACGCGGCGAACGTCATGCAGACCTACGCACGGTTCGACGCTGCGATAGATCACGGCTGCGGCTCCACGCTGTACAGCCCTGAAGGGAAGGAGTTCATAGACTTCACCAGCGGGATAGGCGTGAACAGCCTCGGCTACGGCAACGCGGGCTGGGCGGACGCGGTGTACGCCCAGGCCAGGAAACTCCAGCACATCTCCAATCTATACTATTCCGAGCCTTACGCGAAGCTCGCCGCAAAGCTCGTCGAGCGCACTGGCATGGCGGACGTCTTTTTCGCGAATTCCGGAGCGGAGTCAAATGAAGGTGCGATAAAGCTCGCACGTAAGTATTCTTTCGACAAATACGGAAAGGGCAGGAGCGATATAGTAACGCTCCGGCAGTCCTTCCACGGCAGGACTGTAACCACCCTTGCGGCCACCGGCCAGGACGTTTTCCACAACTACTTTTTCCCGTTCACCGAAGGGTTCTCGTTTGCTGTTGCAAATGATTTCGAAAGCGTCAAAAACGCCTGTACCGCAGGCACTTGCGCCGTCATGTTCGAACTGATCCAGGGCGAGGGCGGAGTGCTGCCTCTGGACAGGGAATTCGTCAGACAGGTGGCGGAATTCTGTGCCGAAAAGGATATGCTCCTCATAGTCGACGAAGTACAGACTGGCGTAGGTCGCACCGGAACGCTTTTCGCTTTCCAGCAATACGGGATCAAGCCGGACGTGGTGACGTTTGCCAAGGGCATAGCCGGCGGGCTGCCGTTTGGAGGATTCATGGCCTCGGAGAAGTGCAGGAGCGTTTTGAACGCCGGCACTCACGCGACGACCTTCGGCGGCAACCCTGTGTGCGCCGCCGCGGCATACGAGGTCCTTTCGCAGATCGATGACAAACTACTTGAAGGCGTTGCCGAGAAGGGAAGATACATAAAGGGAGAGGTCATGAGCTGGGGACTTCCATGCGTGGCGGGCGTCCGCGGACTCGGGCTCATGCTCGGCATAGCGCTGAAGGGAATAGTTCCTAAGGATACGGCACAGAAGTGCGTCGAAAGAGGGCTCCTCATACTGACCGCCGGGAGCGACGCCCTCAGGCTCCTCCCACCCCTCGTGATAACATATGAGGAAATCGACAAGGGCCTTACTATTCTGAAAAGTGTACTGTCACAGGCGTGACCGGCAGGGAGAGCCCCGCAGCACGCAAGTTCCGGAAATAGCAAAAACAGCATACTATTGATCATCAAGACGCTCCTGATGCAGAAATGCATTCAGGGGCGTCTCTTCATATACAAGAAGAACTGACATCACTTTAACGCGATGTCAGTTCTGTTTCGTGTGGTTTTCAGAAAGGCAGGGAAGAGGTTCAGAGTTTTTCCTCCAGAATGTCAGCTATGCGTTTTGAGGCGAATCCGTCGCCGTAGGGGTTCGATGCGCGGCTCATGCTCTGGTACATCTCCCCGTCGGTCAGAAGCTGTTTAAAGAGCGCATACACGTTCTCCTCGGATGTGCCCGCCAGCTTCAGCGTGCCTGCGGCAACGCCTTCAGGCCGCTCCGTGGTGTCGCGGAGAACGAGGACGGGCTTCCCAAGAGAAGGAGCCTCCTCCTGGATGCCTCCGCTGTCTGTGAGGATAAGATAGGATCTGGCGATGAAATTGTGGAAGTCCAGCACGTCGAGGGGCTCGATGAGTTTGATGCGGTCGTGATCGCCGAAGATCTCAGCGGCCGGTTCACGGACCGCGGGATTTCTGTGAACGGGATAGATGACCTTGACGTCCTCGAACTCGTCTACGACCCTTCGTATGGCGCGGAATATGCGTTTTAAAGGTTCACCGAGATTCTCACGCCTGTGCGCGGTGAGTATGACGAGCCTGCTGTCCTTTGCCCAGTCGAGATCAGGATGCGAGTAGTCGCTGCGGACGGTGGTCTTGAGCGCGTCGATGGCGGTATTGCCGGTCACGTAGAGCCTGGACTGATCTTTGCATTCGTTTATCAGGTTCTGTCTGGACTGTTCTGTGGGGACGAATCCGAACTGGGAGATGATGTCGACGGCCTGACGGTTGAACTCTTCGGGGTAGGGGGAATCCAGGTTATATGTGCGCAGCCCGGCTTCCACATGTCCTACGGGGATGTGGAGATAGAAGGCCGCGAGGGCGGAGGCGAACGTGGTCGACGTATCGCCGTGCACGAGAAGGATATCCGGCTTTTCACCCTCGAGTATGCCCTTCATTCCGGTCAGGACAAGGTCTGTTATATCAAACAGGGTCTGCTGCGGCTGCATGATGGCGAGATCATAGTCGGGCTCGACTTCAAACACGTCGAGCACCTGTTTAAGCATCTCGCGGTGCTGACCGGTGATGCAGACTACGGTCTTAATACCGCTCCGCGACTTGAGCTCTTTTACAAGAGGACACATTTTTATAGCCTCGGGACGGGTCCCGAAGACGAGCATCACTTTTTTCATACGTTCACTTCCAGTGCGCTGGACGGCTCACAGCTGCCAGCTTTTCAGGTATTCGCGCTGGGATTCGGTCAGCGTATCGATGGACATGCCCGAGTATCTGAGCTTTCGCTCCGCGACCTCTAGGTCAATCTCTTCGGGAACGCTGATAACGCCCGGCTTGAGACCGTCTCTGTTCTTTGCGAGATAACGCGCGGACATGGCCTGTATGGCGAAGCTCATGTCCATTATCTCCGCCGGATGTCCGTC
Organism: Oscillospiraceae bacterium; assembly: GCA_017619535.1. Taxonomy (GTDB): domain Bacteria; phylum Bacillota; class Clostridia; order Oscillospirales; family Oscillospiraceae; genus RGIG8048. The sequence continues at coordinate 9,805 of JAFZSD010000028.1, forward strand.
GCCTGAGGCGAGATTGACGAGCCGTCCCTCGGCGAGTACGAACACTGTCCGGCCGTTATCCAGCTCGTAACCTACAATATTCTGCTTGGACGGGAAGGAGGACACTGCGTTCTTCTCGAGCCACGCAACGTCGACTTCGACGTTGAAGTGTCCGGCATTGCAGAGTATGGCGCCGTCCTTCATCAGTCTGAAATGCTCCGCTGTTATGACATCCCTGCAGCCCGTGGACGTGACGAAAAGGTCGCCAATAACCGCGGCCTCGGCCATGGGCATGACCCGGAAACCGTCCATCATCGCCTCGAGAGCTTTGACAGGATCCACCTCCGCGATTATCACCTTGGCGCCGAAACCCTTGGCACGCATGGCTATGCCGCGTCCGCACCATCCGTAGCCCGCGACGACGACGTTCTTTCCTGCGACGATAAGGTTGGTCGTGCGGTTTATGCCGTCCCATACGGACTGGCCGGTGCCGTAGCGGTTGTCGAAGAGGTATTTGCATCTGGCGTTGTTCACCGCAATCATGGGGAACTGAAGCTCTCCCACGGCAGCCATGGCGTTCAGGCGTATGACGCCTGTAGTGGTCTCCTCGCATCCGCCTATGATCCCGGGAATGATCTCACGAAGTTTGGTGTGGGTGAGGTTCACCAGATCCCCACCGTCGTCGATGATTATGTTCGGCTCGGACTCCAGGACCTCGGTAAGATGACGCTCATATTCCTCGGAAGTGGCTCCGTGCCACGCGTGGACGTCTATGCCGCCGGCGGCGAGAGCCGCCGCAACGTCGTCCTGAGTGGAGAGGGGATTGCAGCCCGTGACGTGCATCTCCGCGCCGGCCGCTGCCAGAACGCGGCAGAGAAAGGCTGTTTTGGCTTCCATATGGACGGAAAGCGCTATGCGGAGACCTGCGAAGGGTTTCTCTTCTTCAAACTCGGCCTTGATGCCGCAGAGGAGCGGCATGTTCCTTCTGACCCAGTCTATCTTCTTTTCGCCGGAGGGGGCGAGGGAAATGTCTCTTATATTGCTCATCTGGTGCCGATCCTTTCACATATCCTTTCGCATTCAGCGAAGACGCGTTCCTTATCTATGGTGAGCAGCTCGCCGCGCTCCATGAGGAGCTTTCCGCCGACCATGACGGTCTCCACTTCATACCCGCTGGCGGAATAGCAGAGAGCGGCCACGGGGTCGGCGAGCGGCTGCATGTTGGGCCTGTCGAGATCTATAACGGCAAGATCCGCGGCCATGCCTGTGCGTATCTCGCCGGCGTTTATGCCGAGGGCGCGGGCACCGTTTAATGTCGCCATGCGGAACGCCTCTACGGCGGTCACTGCCTGGGGGTCTCCGGTGACGCCCTTGTGGACGAGCGCGAGGAGCGACATTTCCCGGAACATGTTGAGCGAGTTGTTCGATGCTGCGCCGTCGGTCCCCAGGGCTATCTTCACGCCTGCAGACAAGAGCTGCGGAACGGGGGCAAAGCCGTTTGCGAGCTTCATATTGCTGGCGGGGTTCGTGGCCACCGTGACTCCGCGCTCAGCGAGGATCTCAATATCTCTCTCACTGAGACGTATGCAGTGCGCAGCTACGGTCCGGCTGTCGAGGAGACCGCATCTGTCGATGTATTCGACCGGAGAACAGCCGTGTTCCGCAAGAGAAGTCTCGCTTTCGCTGCTGCTCTCGGCAAGGTGTATGTTTATGGGAAGACCAAGCTCGCGGGCGGTATCTCCCGCAAGACGGAGATAATCCTCGGAGCAGGTGTAAAGGGCGTGGGGCCCTATCATGAAAGAGATGTTCTCATATCCGGACCACTTTTCAATGGCGACCTTTGCCTCGCGAAGGCGGCGAAAGCCTCCGGAGTCCTCGTCGCAGGCGCCGGAGAGACCGCGCGAGAGCACGGCGCGGATGCCTGTCTCCGCGGCCGCACTGGCCGTTGCGTCCATGAACATGAGCATGTCGAGGAAGGCTGTGGTGCCTGTGGATATCATCTCCGAGATGGCGAGAAGGCTTCCCCAGTAGCAGTCCTCGTCCGTCAGCTTGTCTTCGAGAGGCATCACCCGCCCGAAGAGCCAGTCGCTGAACGTGAGGTCGTCGGCACAGTTGCGGAAAAGCGTCATATAGGCGTGCGTATGGGAGTTTACCAGACCGGGGATGAGCAGCCGGCCGGAGCCGCTTATCGTCTTCTCCGGCAGAAAACCGTCAGGTTTTTCGTCTATGCCCGCGATAATGCCGCCCCGCACGTAAACGGAGCAGATCCGTACGCCGTCAGGCAGGACGGCGAGAATGTCGCGAATAAGTATATCCATAGATTCCCTCCGGAAATAATGTCCTGAATTATCAAATAATTATACCATCGTTTATATCTGAATACAAGGAAAAGCGGCCCGGAAGTCCGGACCGCTTTTGTGTCATATTGGAACTGTAGGATCAGAAGACGTACGTGCCGGTGAATTCGAGCTCCTCGAGGTCGAGCACCGTCACCGTGTTGCTGTACCTGTCTATAACGTAGAAGTAATCGCCGATCCACAGACCGCGCGGATCGCCCCACCAGTCTCCGCCGGACTCGGTGGAGGCGCGCAGGTAGAAACCATCCGCATCGTCGTAGCCATAGATCAGATAGCCGTCGTCGGCGGGGAAGGCGATGACGTTCTTCGCTGCTGAGACGAGGATCGCCTTGTGATTGTACAGCGCCGTGGTGTAGTCGGCGTCGATGGAGAGCGTATGCTTCTCGGTGACGTCGGCCGGATCGGACACGTCGAACATGGAGAGCTTGAGGCCGGTCGTGCGGTTCGTCGTGTCGCTGACAGACTGACCGAGACCGAACAGAAGGCCGTCCTTATAGACATGGAGGTACTCGGAGAAGCCCGGTATCTTGAGCGCGCTCAGAATGACCGGAGCCGTCGGATCGCTGAGGTCGGCAGCGAACAGCGGGTCGACCGATCTGAAAGTAACGAAGTAGCAGATATCGCCGTCGAAACGCGCGGAGTAGATGCGCTCGTTCTCCGCCAGACCTTCGATGCTGCCGCAGACGTTCAGGTCTCCGTCAAGGATATAGAGCGCGTTCGTCGTCGGTTCTTCCTTGTCCCAGACATAGTTCTCGAAGCCGTACTCGCTGTCCGTGTATACGGAATAGGAGTAACCGCTTACGGTTGTCACCATGCGGAGATATCCGTTGTATATGTCCATCGAGAACTGGCTCTCGAGGTATCCCGGCACGGAGCCGCAGGCACCCGGCTCGATCGCGCCGCCGGCGACGGAGAACATCGCGATATGGGTCGTGCGGGTGTACGTCCTGTCTATAACGGTGTAGACGCTCTCGGTGCGCGGTTCGCTCTCATCGCAGTCGCTGGTGCAGTTGGAGAGGCAGAGCGTGTCGCCGTTCATGTAGATGTAGGAGCCGGCGCCGAAGACGGCCTCAGAGTCGGAGAGAGAGGCGCCCTCAACGTCGTAGGCGCAGACGACCGTGCATGCGTCGGAGCCCTCTACGGGGAGGATCGCTATGTCCTCGACCGCGATGCGGCTCTTGACGCCGTCCGTGTACACCCAGGGGACGTACGGGTTGTCGTCGTCCTCGGAATTGTAGCTCCAGTAACTGGAGAGAAGGTACAGCGTGCCGTCGTACATGCGCGAGTCAAGGTAGTTGCCGTCCTGGGACAGCATGGTTATGAACGCGGGCATCTCCGGGTCGGAGACGTCGTAGAAGTAGGCGTTCACGAGGTTGTAGTTATCGTAGTGGTGCTCGTCGACACCGCCGTACTCGTGATAGCCCCAGGTGTTCGTTATCATGACTACGGTCGTACCCTCGACATACATGCCGTTGAAGTCTTCACTGCGGTAGCGGTATTCGTACTCTCCAGTCTCGTCGGAGTAGTAGTCGTAACTGTCGCCGTTGGATTCGAAGATCTGGACGCGGGACAGCAGCGAGAAGGTGCCGTCGCCGTTCGGAGAGCCGATAGCGAGATCGGTTCCGGAGAGTATGTAGATGTACTTGCCGTCGGTCTTGACGAAGTCGCACTCGTCAACGCCCTCGACCTGTACGTTCGTGACGGAGTAGTCGTCGGCGCCGCCGGCGCCGAATTGCTCGGACATGCCGTTAGACGCGGCGGGGACCTCTTCGTCACGCGCGTCGTCGCCCTTTACCCAGTAGCCGCCGCCGTAGCCGCTGGCAGAGGCGGCGGCGCGGCGCTCCTCGATGACTTTCTTCAGCTCGTCATAAGAGGACACGAAGATAAGAGACTCGGCCTTTACGGCGGTGGAGGCGGTGTCGCCGCCGGAGGGCTGCTGCTGGGACACTTCGCTGCCGGAGGGCTCTTTTTCGCCGCTCTGTGCGTTTTCTGCGGTGCTGCCGCTCTGTGGCGCAGGCGTGACTGTAGTACCGGGGTCAGCGGCGGGCGTATTCGCCGCGGTACCGCAGGCGGAGAGAAGGAAGACGAGCGCAAGACACAGGGCCAGTACGCTTCGTTTAAATGCAGTTTTCTTCATGTGAAACACCTCACATTTCGGTTGATGCCAGTATGACGTGATCGTCTGCAGATTTGTTCCGCGAAATATGAAAAATCTGCTTATAAAAGGTCTGCGCGGCAGGACGCCGCGCAGACCGATGATTCTGTGCCGTTGTGGATCAATACATATCCATGCCGCCGCCGGCAGGCATTGCGGGAGCTGCGGGCGGTTCGGGGATGTCGGCTACCAGGGACTCGGTGGTGAGGACCATGGAAGCAACGGAAGCGGCGTTCTCAAGAGCGGAGCGGCAGACCTTGGTCGGGTCGACTATGCCGGCCTTGAACATGTCGCCGTACTCTTCCGTGGCGGCGTCGAAGCCGAAAGCGGGGGAGTCGTTGGACGCGACCTTGTCGAGGATGACGGCGCCTTCGAGTCCGGCGTTTGTGGCGATCTGTCTGATCGGAGCCTCAAGGGCCTTCGCGATAAGGGCGATGCCGGTCTTTTCGTCGCCGGCTGCGTCTGCGAGAAGAGCCTTGGCCGCCTTGGAAGCGACGATATATGCGGTGCCGCCGCCGGCGATTATGCCTTCTTCGACAGCCGCGCGGGTCGCGTTGAGAGCGTCCTCGATGCGGAGCTTCTTCTCCTTCATCTCGGTCTCGGTGGCCGCGCCGACCTTGATGACGGCTACGCCGCCGGACAGCTTTGCAAGACGCTCCTGGAGCTTCTCACGGTCGTAATCGGAGGTGGTGTTCTCGATCTCGCCGTTGATCTGGGTGATGCGGGCCTGGATGTCGGCGGGGCTGCCTGCACCGTCGACGATGATGGTGTTGTCCTTGGTGACCTTGACCTGGCGGGCGTTGCCGAGCATGGTGATATCGGTCTCCTTGAGCTCCATGCCGAGGTCGCTGGAGATGACCTGGCCGCCGGTGAGAGCGGCGATATCTCTGAGCATCTCCTTACGTCTGTCGCCGAAGCCGGGGGCCTTTACGCAGACGCAGGTGAAGGTGCCGCGGAGCTTGTTGAGGATGATGGTGGCGAGAGCCTCGCCCTCGACGTCCTCGGCGATGATGAGGAGCTTCTTGCCGCTCTTCACTACCTGCTCGAGCACGGGGAGGATATCCTGGATGTTGGAGATCTTCTTGTCGGTGATAAGGATGAGAGGCTCGTCAATGACGGCTTCCATCTTGTCGGGGTCGGTGACCATGTAGGGGGTGATGTAGCCGCGATCGAACTGCATGCCTTCGACGACCTCGGAATAGGTCTCGGCAGTCTTGGACTCCTCGACGGTGATGACGCCGTTCTGGGAGACCTTGTTCATCGCGTCGGCGATGAGCTGGCCGATGGTCTCGTCGCCTGAGGAGACGGCGCCTACGCGGGCGATGTCCTCGGAGCCGGAGACGGGCTGGGAGTTGGCCTTCATTGCCTCAACAGCGGCCGCAACGGCCTTCTGGATGCCCTTCTTCATGATCATGGGGTTGGCGCCTGCCGCGACGTTCTTGATGCCTTCCTGGATCATCGCCTGGGCGAGCAGGGTGGCGGTGGTGGTGCCGTCGCCGGCTACGTCGTTGGTCTTGGAGGAGACTTCTCTTACGAGGAGAGCGCCCATGTTCTCGAACGGATCCTTGAGCTCGATCTCCTTGGCGATGGTAACGCCGTCGTTAGTGATCAGCGGGGAGCCGTACTTCTTCTCTAGCACGACATTGCGGCCTTTGGGGCCGATAGTGAGCTTAACGGTATTTGCAAGCTGGTCGACGCCGTTCTGAAGAGCACGGCGGGCCTCTTCACCGTAGATGATCTGTTTTGCCATTAGAATCTACCTCCTGACGATTATTCTACGACGGCGAGGATGTCGTTCTGGGAAACGATCATGTAGGTCTCGCCCTCGATCTTGACTTCCGTGCCGGAATACTTGCCGGTTATGACCATGTCGCCCGGCTTGACGGTCATGACGACTTCCTTGCCGTCTACGATACCGCCGGGGCCGACCTCGATGACTTCATACATCTGCGGCTTTTCCTGCGATCCGCTAGAAAGGATGATGCCGCTCTTGGTCTTTTCTTCCGCCTTGGCCTGCTTGATCACTACTCTGTCTGCAAGCGGTTTCAGCTTCATTGTGGATTACCTCCCTGAAAATATGATAATTTGTATAAACAATTTCACTGCGTTAGCACTCGAAACACATGAGTGCTAACGCAGTTATTATAATAGACCAATATTATTCTGTTGGCAAGGGGTAATTTATATATTTTTTGTGAATTTTGGAACAGTTTTTCGGCTTTTTCGCAAATCGTCAGAGAGCGGCTCCGCCGTCCGCCGCCGGACGGTAGAACTCCATATCCCGGGGGAAGAGGAAACTGAGTCTGTTGTGTTCCAGGGCGAAGGTGATGTGATCGGTGAAGACGGCCTCTCCGTCGATATTTACGACGAACTCTTCGGGGGACGACAGTTCCAGACGGTCAGAGTCGTAACGGGTGATACAGTCGCTCATCTCACGGTAGCGGCCCTTCGCGTATTTCCCGATCAGAGCGGGGACTTTCAGAGGAGACATGGCGTTTACGGCGAGGATGTTCATGAGACCGTCGTCCGGCATGGCGTCGGTTACGGGATTGAAACCTCCGCCGTAGAAGCGTCCGTTGCACGCGCATATCAGGGTGTACTTTTTTTCTTCTGTGAGATCGGGCAGGACCATCTTCATCTGCTGGGTTATGCCGCGGACGAGGTTGACGCCGAGCGATACGACGTAGCCTGCCGCGCCGCCGATCAGCGGGATGCCGCTGTATTTGTGAACGTCCGTTCCGACGCGGGCGTCGAAGCCGACGGAACAGATGTTGACGCCGTAGCGTCCGTCGCAGTTTATGACGTCTATAGGGCGCACGAACCCTTCGACGAGCTGCTCGAGGGAGCGGAAGAGCGCGGCGTCGCGTTCTCCGAACGTCCGTATGAAATCGTTCCCGGTCCCGCAGGGGTAGCAGGTCACCGAGACGCCGGCGCGGCCGGCGGCGCCGTTGACGCACTCGTTGAGAGTGCCGTCTCCGCCGCAGGCGTATACGCGGAGATCTTCTGTACAGCCGTCCGCAGCTTCACGTATGCGGACGCAGGCGTCCATAGGAGCTTTCGTCACATAGATATCGTAATCTCCGCCGTGGCCGTCCATGAAACGGCGTATGGTCTCGACGGTTTCTGCCGGACGGCTCTTCTTGCCGCCGGCCACAGGATTGACTATGAACAGATGCTTCAAGTGCAGATCAGATCCTTTGCTTTTGAATCAGTAATACATATGGAGGTCGCATTTGATCATACCGTTGTACAGCTTGCGCTTTTTGACGGCCTTCCGGCCGAAGGTGCGCTCGAATTCGGTATGGGACGAGAGTATGTACATCTTCCATCCGTCGAGCCTTCGTACGGCCGCACCGAATCTCCTGTATATGCGTTCGGCCTCCGCGTGCTCCATCACGCGTTCGCCGTAGGGAGGATTCGTTACTATGAGACCGCCGGCGGTATCACGCGTGAAATCCGCGGCCTCCGCGCATTCGAAACGGACCTGATCGGATACCCCGGCCCGTCTGGCGTTCTCTCTGGACAGCTCCACGCACTTGGGGTCGATATCTCCGCCCCATATGTCGTAGCTCCCGTGATACTCCTTATCTCTTGCCTCGTCCTTCGCGTTCTTCCAGATCGCCCCGTCCAGCCAGAGCCAGTTCTGTGCGTCGAACTTTCTGTTTAAGCCGGGAGCCCTGTTGAGCGCCGCGAGCGCGGCCTCGATGGGGATGGTGCCGGAGCCGCAGAAGGGGTCGCAGAACTGTTCTTTTCCGCGGTATCTCGCGATCTTTACCATAGCGGCGGCCAGCGTTTCGCGCAGGGGAGCGGCAGCTCCCACGGGACGGTATCCCCGCTTGTGAAGACCGGCGCCGGTGGTGTCGAGACAGACGGAGACCGAGTCGTTCATGATCGAGAACTGTATCTGGTACTTCGCGCCGCTCTCATCGAGCCAGCTGGTCTTTGACCTCGTCTTGAGCCTTTCGGCTACGGCTTTTTTTATTATACGCTGACAGTCAGGAACTGAATGCAGCGTCGAGTTCAGGCAGTGGCCCTTGACCGGAAACGCGCCGTTTTCCGGTATATAGTCCTCCCAGCGGATCGCTTTCACGCTTTCGAACAGAGAGTCGAAAGTCCTAGCCTCGAACGTATCCAGCAGCAGCAGGACCCGCTCGCCGGTACGGAGGTTTATATTGACGCGCGCTATATCCGCCGCCGTCCCCGTAAAAAGGACGCGCCCGTTCTCGGCGCTGACGTCTTTTACATCGAGACGTCTGAGTTCGTCGGCGGCAAGTCCCTCTACGCCGAAAAGACAGGGGACTGCAAATCTGAATTCCATATCATTCTCCGTATGCAGTATTGACCGGCAATAAGACCGGTACGTCAGAAGACTATTATCGTGACGCCGTTGTTGTGCCGTTCGAGATCACGGTCGCGCCGAAGCTCGTCGCAGCGGTCGAACGCCTTGCGGGTCTGCTCGTTGAAGATCGAGAAATCCTCGCCGGGTATGTAGTCGGCGATGATGCCCTTCCGCTTCTGCGATTCAAGGTAGCGCCGGGCCTCGATCCTTATCCGTCCGCCCGCACCGCTCGAGCCGTAACCGTGTATGATCTTTATAGCCCGGTATCCGAGCCTTTTGCCGTTGTGGATGTTGTAGGTGATGCGTTTTATCGCGTCGTCAGAGGTGGGCATATCCGATTTGATATTCACTTCTTTGTATTCGCCGGCCATATAAGCGAACGCCTCCCTCCGTGTTGACAAAACAATTATAATCATGTATTTTATTTTAGGCAATACGGAAAAGGGACGGGTTCGGCGATCTTCCGTTTCTTTCCTCCGGCGCCGTCATACACGGAGGTGTATCGAAGTGGTCATAACGGGCCTGACTCGAAATCAGGTAGACCGCAAGGTCTCGTGGGTTCGAATCCCACCGCCTCCGCCATCCGGGAAACCTCTTTTGTCTGCCGGGCAAAAGAGGTTTCTTTTCAATGAGCTCAAGGTCTGTACGGCTTTCTTGAGCCGGTAAAGGCAGGTGTGTGATCCATGATAACAACAGAAGAATACAGGAGAATAGTTTCCGAGCTTATGGATGAACTGCCGAAGGAGTTTTTTCAGGAACTCACCGGCGGAGTGATCGTGTCGGAGGAAGTAAGTATCCCGGATTATTCACGGGGAGACGATCTTCACACATTGGGTCTGTACACGACATCCTTAGGCATAAGGCAGATCGTCATGTTCAAGGGTTCCTTTGACATGACCTACCCTCAGGCAGATGCCGCGGAAGCAAAGGATATCCTGCGCGGGATACTTCGTCATGAGTTCCGCCATCACCTGGAATCCCTCGGCGGAGTCCACAACTCGACGTCCCTGGAAGCTGAGGATGAACGGAGGAAACGGGAGTATCTTTCTCAGTATGAGGATTAAGTAAATGAACGGAGAACCTCTTCCGGTCCCGGAACGACAGGAAGAGGTTTTTTGTACCCAAACAGAAACGGCTTCCTTGCTGCGCTGTATGCAGCAGGGAAGCCGTTCTTTCCAGAAAGATATTTCTCAGCCTGAATCCTGTCAGTAAGCTGCGATGACGCCGGACGCGGTCACTACGGGGAGATCGACTCCTGTATATGATCCGCGGAAATCCCAGCTGACGGTCGCTTCCGCACCTGCGGCAAGTTCTTCGGCGGATAGACGTATCGAGGACCCGCCAATAAACGTCTCGGTCTTGTCGTCAGTATTCTTCTCGATATCTCCGGTGCTGAAGGAGAACTCCCTGGTTCCGGAGGACGTAGTAACTGTCAGCGTGTTGCCGTCGCGACCGCCTGCCTCCAGCGAATATGAGTCTATGTAATATCCCAGCGTTACCGTATAGGAACCGTCCGCTTCCTGTTCCGCCGCCCATCTTACGATGAGGTCAAGACTCGTGCCGGTGGCGGATGAGAACGATCCGGAGTACTCGCCCGAAAGGTCGGGAGCGTAGGGATCGCCGCCTCCGTCTTCGGGTTCGGGTTCCTCCTCGGGCTCTTCCTCGGGCTCTTCTTCCGGTTCTTCTTCAGACTCCTTCTCTGGATCAGACTCCTTTTCGGGGGCCGGATCATTTTTAGGTTCGGAGTTCTTGTCTGGCCCGGGGTCTTTATCAGACTTACCGGAACCGGAGTCGCCGGCCGGATCGTGTTCCGGTTCGGTCTTGCCGCCCTTGCCGCCGGTCTCTTCGCTTTGCTCTTTCTGGCCGGCCCCGTCGCTTTCGCTGTTTTTGGAACCGCAGGCGGCCAGAGAAAACAGCATTGCCGCTGTGAGTATCAGGATGATGATGGTGCGTATCTTTTTCATTATGCGGTTATCTCCTTTAGCGGGGATGAGTATCTGGTTACGGCTTTTACAGTTATAATCTTTCCAAGAGAGAAAGTCAATCATTCAAAGGCAAAACCTGGAAGGCAGAAGCATGTGTTACGTCATGCCTGGGGTGAGAAGGGAACAGGCCTGTTTGCTCTTTGTCAGGCGATGATAGTTTGAGCGCTCTGCGCACCTGCCGATCTTTTGCCCTGTGCCTTAATCATACAGAGCCGCTACCGAATCTATGTGTTCGCGCATCTGGGAAACGACGCCCTCCGGAGAGATGATCTTCGCGTCGGACCCAAAGCCGGAGACCCACGCGAAGAACTGTGGGCTCACTATCACGTCCGTTGTGACTGTGAAATGGCTGTCGCCGTCAGGAATTATCATGGAATCCTGCCCGAGCCTGTCGAGTACAGCGCCGACCAGCGAGTTGTCGAAGCGCAGGGTGACGCGTTCTTCGCGGCCGCTGAACATACCGAACACCTTCTTGGTGTAGACGCCGATGTCCAACGCTTTATAAGTTGACATACCGTCCCGTTCATCTTCGGTAACGCTTATCTTATCCATTTTATCGACGCGGAAATGGCGGATCTCGCCGAGCTCCGAATCGTAGGCTATAAGGTAGTAGTTCTCATCGTCCCATGTAAGCGCGAACGGGCTCACCTGATAGAACTCCCCGTCGCGGCGGTATTCCTTCTTTTTTTCAACCGTATAACGGAAGTATTTGAAACGTATCTGCCTGTTGCGTGAGATGCCGTTGTGTATTTCATCGACATTGTAATATATGGACTCATTCATCTGCTTTATCCTGTTGGCTACGAACACCTGGCGCTGCAGGAGCTGAGCCTCATGTATGCTTGCGAGCGTCTCGATCTTCTTTATGAGAGAACCTGTCTTGTTGCGGGTTATGAATTTGGAAGACTGGACGCTGTCGACCAGAAGCTTGAGTTCCGGCAGTTCAAAGGTGCGTCCTCCGATGAAGTATCCGGTGTTCTTCCCGGATTCGGACTGCACGATGTCGAGGCCGTAAAACCGCAGCGCGTCTATATCGCTGTAGACGCTTTTGCGCTCGGCGGAGATGCCCTGGGATTCAAGGTGTGAGATGATCTGTTTCATTGAAACGGGGTGCTGTTCGTCAGAGTTTCTGAGCAGATAATCCATGATGTACAGGGGCTTGAGCTTTTGAGCGTGTGCCATATCGATCCGACCTTTCCTCAGCTTTTTCTGATTGTCCGGCGCCGACAAGAGATACGCGGGCGCGCCGGCGTTTTTCCAGACGTTCTATTTAGCCTTTCAATGACTCTGCTGTATGCAGGATAAACCGTTATTAGTCCATAAATCAGGACAATAATACCATGGATCATGCCGAGACACAATCTTTTTGTACTGAAACTGGGACACATGATCGTATAGACTTAAGACAGTACAGATACAGAAGGAACGGGATCAGACCGCAGAGCGGTCCATATGTGATGGAGGAGAAGAAAGAATGAAAAGCATCCTTGGATTCGGGCGTACGGAAGAAGATACGGGAACAAACGTGACCATAACGGAGGAACCGCCTGCTGAAATGCCGAGATGTTCCCTGGTAAATGTGAGGTTCCCGGGCAAAGACCGCACATACTCGTACTACAATGATCTTTTTGATCTGCATGAGGGCGATCTGGTATTCGTCTCGGGGAAACTGGCCGGCGAACGCGGTGTCGTCGATTCAGTCAACTACAGGTTCAAGATAAACCCCACGGCTTACCAGCGGGTGATCGGACGGATAGTTATCAGCATGAAAGGGACATATGCCCCTGTACTGGACAAGATGGTCAGTATCGACAGGGAAGCGGTCGCCCCCGAAACGTTCCGCAGCTGGGTAATACCTCCAGCAGATGACGGAGAACCGCCGGAATACATCAAAGGCGAGGGATATTCATTTGATCTCGAGCATTTTGCGGAATGCCCTGAAGTCGAAGAAGCGATCCTGAACAGGGCGCTTGATTACTGCACCGAGGGACGGGTGTGCTATCTGAGCGTAAGGGATCATGTCGGCACTGCATTCGTGGAAGGAACGAAATGGTATCAGGTGGATTTCAGGTATGAAGACGGGTATGTGCGGGATATGTACTGTGAATGCCCGTATCCCGGGCTCTGCAAGCACAGTATTGCGGTCCTCGTTACTCTCCGCGAGATACTTAAGAGGATAGGAGACCGGGACTTCACGGCGATGACCGGGGGGTTTTTCATACAGATGATGACAGCGGGAAGACAGCGTATCATGCTTCTGCCGCCTGAGGACGGGGAACAGACCGCCTGATCGCGGGACTCGTTCATTGACATTTCAGAAGGGCACACAAGAAGACAGCGCCGCGGCATCGATATGCCGCGGCGCTGCATCTGTTGCTGTATTCAGTTCAGACGTACACAGTGCCGCCGTTAAGCGGCAGGTACTACGATGTCTGCGTCCGTAACCTCGATATCGTCGGTCACGACTCCGGTGATATCGTCGCGCTTTGCGCAGAAGGAGCAGAGACGCGTGCGGTTGGCCGCAATAGCCTGCTCTACGGTGCCATATGTGAGCTCCTCGCTGTGGTTGAGCGCCTGGCAGTCGTCGTGGGTGTGATAGACATGACCGAAGCGGGTCCAGAAAACGTCGCTGTTTATGGCCTCCATGGCAGCCTGCTGCTGTTCTGCCGAGACGGGATTGAAGTCATAGCTCGAGACGCCGCCGATGAGCAGGGCGACTATGGCTACGACCAGCGCGATAGCCTTCGTCTTTTTGTCAATATCCTTGTTGGTAAGGAGAACGATGATGAACGGGATAAAGGCCAGTACGCATACGATGACACCCATGTTGTTCCAAAGCCAGAAGGTGAGGGGATTCTTCTCTGACGCCGGCTTTATGCGGTTTGCCTTTTTCCACAGCTGCGCGCCGATAATCACGCACGCAAGGTCGAGGATCAGGAAGATAATGAGCTGTGCGAGCTGGGACATGAACTTGAGATCGAATTTGCCGAGGACTACGAGCAGGGCTAGGACCTCAAATGCGATCGCGACGACCCAGAGGATGATCGCACCGATGCGCAGGCCTGTGGCGTTCCCGACGGGAGCGGCCGCCTGGGCGGCGGGCTTCTGGACGGAGCCTACGTCTACCTCTTCTCCGGTGTCCGCTGAAACGATCTTTTTCTTCTTTTCTTCAGCCACGGTTTTCCGCACTCCTTCACTATTAGCATTAAGGTGATGCTGCAGTTTATGAGAATATTATAAAGCTCTTTTCATGGCGTGACAAGAGATTTTGAGCCATTATACAAAAATACTGACGGTCAAAAGTGCGGTTTGATTTGACATTTCGGTTTTGACTACATATAATCAAATCGTCGAAAACTAAACCACCAGTAATCTTTCTATAAGGAGATGTCAACATGGATCTTAATTCTTTGATGAGCACCCTTCTCAGCGGCGACAGCATCGCCAACCTGAGCCAGCTCAGCGGCGCTTCCCAGAAGAACGTAAAGGACGTTCTGAGCTCCGCTCTTCCATCCATCCTTGAAGGAGCAGTCGGCCAGGCAAACGATTCAAACACCGTAGAGGGGTTCGCCAATGCGCTTCTCTCTCATGCGAAGGACGATACAAGCGACGTCGCCTCCTTCATGTCCAAGGTCGACCTTGAGGACGGCGGCAAGATCATCGGCCATCTGCTCGGCAACAACAAGGAAGCCACCACGCAGGAAGCCGCTACGAGAGCCGGCCTCTCCGTCGGCAAGACCGGCATCATTCTAGCGCTTCTCGCACCGATGCTCATGAGCCTTCTCGGTCAGCAGACCCAGCAGACTCAGCAGACCCAGCAGGTCCAGCAGACTCAGCAGCCGCTTACGCTTCAGCAGGATCAGCAGACCCAGTCCGCGGCCAGCCTTCTCGGTGGCGGCGCAGGTCTCGGCAGCCTGTTCAGCGGCCTTCTCGGCGGCGGCACTTCCAGCAGCGCTTCCAGCAGCAGCTCCGGCGGCGGTCTCGGAAGCATTCTGATGAATCTGCTCAAGTAAGCAGGACCCAGAGTAATAATCGCGAATAAAGGCTGAAACGCGCGGCGCGGATATCGGACAGATATCGGCGCCGCGTGTTTTTTGCGCTTTGTGCCTTGCCCGCCGTATCCGCAAGTGATATCATCGCATCAGGGACAAATGAACGGACAGAAATCGAGGTAGAACGACATGACACAGGTCGAACGGATAAAGTACTATGAATGCCTGCTTGACAGGGTCACGGCCGCCGGGGAGCGCCTGGATGCGGCGCTCGAGGAATTCAATGCGGTACAGCCGCTCGTCGCCGAGCTTTCCGGGTACTATGGGAGCAGAAAGTGGCGCCGCGACTATGAAGACGACGAGGCGGGAAAACTCCCGGCAGATCTTAAGCGCGGCATACTGAGCGAGGACGCCCTCTACGACGCCCTTACGGAAAACGACAGGCTGGTCTCGATCGTCGGGAAATAAGACGCTTAAAAGCGTATCCCGGAGCACAGCGCAGGGGGGATGTCCGTGGAGCCGGATAAGATAGAACGAATAGAACGCCTGTTCAGACGGCGGTACCGGATAAAGAAAGCCGTAAACCTTGCCGTTTCCGCTCTGATAGTCGTTCTGGGCATAACGTCGCTAATATTCATCTGGAACTGCGACGGGGACGGCGTCATGACGTTCCGGTGGATGACGGTCGACGGTACCGCTTTCACGACAGCTATCGCTGCCTTCTATATCGCCGCCGGTATCATTGAGATGGTGTTTTACACCGAACTTACGAACCGGGGCGTGTATTACGTCCGGCTGGCCTCGGCCGTTGCGGAGAGCCTTATCCTGATAGTCGTACTGCTCAGCCGGCTCCCGTTCTCGCCGGAAAAGATGCATATATACCGCTATGATATGTTCAATATGCACCTTCTGATCCCGGTCCTGACGGTGCTGTCTTTTATCCTCAACGATTCTCCGATAGGAAAGCTGTCGTTCCGGCAGAAGATGCAGGGCATGCTTTTCGTCATGCTGTACGCAGCGGTCATACTGACGCTTGTAGTGACGGGGATCATCCCTTATGAACAGATACCTTATTATTTCCTGGACGTGGAGCACATGCCGGTAACGGTGTCTGTCGGATGGTTCGTTTTCATTTTCGTTCTCAGTTATCTGCTGTCACTCTTCCTGTCCGGGATTAACCGCAGGCTGTCATGGGTATGGTTCAGAAATGTCGCACGGGACCGGTGCCTGAATGATACGGGCATCGGGAACATAGGCTGATAGGGTATATAAAATGATCAGATTGTTGTTTGTTTGCCACGGCAATATCTGCTGCATTTCAAATAATCCTGTAATTTCAATGGTTACAGAAGGTTGACTTCTCAAATTTACGCCAAATTTACGCCAGTTTTCGACAGATTACACTAGCGGTTCTTAAAAACAGGGCATTATAACAAATGATATACTATTTTGCTACATAAGGCAGTTCCAGATTTGTTGAACCATTTTTGTACATCACGCGCCTCTCGGGTCGCATAGACCTAAGAGGCGCATCTTTTTCCATATTGAAACGTTTACTGAGACGTTTACAGAAATTTTACAATTTGATAAGGTACCAAACGGCAGTGAAAATGTCCGTATTAGGGTGAGAGGACTACTCTCACCCGGCGGGATCGGGGATACGGTTTTCTTCCAGTCCGTTCAGCCGGAATTAATGAAAACTGAATAACCAGTCGTCAGGTACGTTACCGATGCCGACAGCCACGCTCACAGGCGCGACATGACTCACGATGACGAGCGAGAAACGCCCATGTGACGTCCGGAATGCTGCCAGAGGCGGCGATGACAGGCACCGGGGACAATGATACTTCCGTAACTCGCGGCCCGGCCATGATGAAGGCGGGGGGGAGAGCCATATGGGCTGTGATGGCCGCCGTCGGATGACATTATATCAATATTCCTTTGTTACACCGTAATTAAAATGGTCAATTAAGCAATATGTATTGATACAACCCTTACACTGTTTCCATCTATAGTCCCCAACATATAACAGCCGTCAAAGAAAACACCTGGCTTCAAGTCATCATTATCATAATAAAATTCAGTTGCATCGAAAGTGATGATATCGGGAAGTCTCTTTTGTAAGATTGAAAAGATTGTGATCTCAGGGCGTTCAATCACTTCCGCTGTAACCGTATACTGGCTAGGTTGCGAAACATTGTCCACTTCCACAGAAACAACTCTACCATAAAACGGGACTTCCCCGCCACCTCCACAAGACGAAAGAATAATACTAGCTATTACAACAAGTATGGAAAGTGATATTGTCGCTTGGTATTTGGGTTTTTTAATTAACATATGAGTAGTATTCGACCTCCCAGTATTTGTCACCATTAAGGGATATTAAATCGATGTATCTTGGCGAACTAAACCATCCATCAGCAACCTTAATATACGAATAGTAATTACCGGTTGTACTGCTAACAAGGCGTGTATATGCATAGCATAAAACATGATGATCCCCATAATACTCGTGTCCATCTATTAGCACATAAACCAAGCGGTCATTACTTAAGGAGGTTTTAATGTTAGTATAATTGATGTTGTATCGTCCGTTAACATCAATTCCTAGTACGTTATACGCAGAAAAGCAGGCAAGAATATATCCATCAGCGAATGTATTCGACGTACCCCCAATAATAGGGTTACTATTATTGATGTACCACCATTCATCTATTCCTATATCTGCAACCGTTAAGAAGATATCATCAGCATCCTCGTTGTATATACTGCTCACGCCAAATCTGTTCCCAAAATTGATTAACATATTCGTGATGGCGGTAGGCCCACAATGCCGGTAAAACCCGTTTCCCAAGTTTGCGAATTCGCCTGTAGTATGGCATTCAAAGGATGAACTACCAGCCTCCCAGTGGTTCTGCCAATCGTTAGCGATAAATGGACCTGTATACAAATTGAGAGCATGTGCAAACGGATCTGAAATTGCATAGTTAGAGCGAGTTGGATTATCTTGATGTTTGTTTGATTTTTCAACTAGTTCCGCTAAGTACTCTTTTATGGTTGCGGGAATATGTGCACAATCACGCTTAACGTCAAGATAGTTTATTAGCTGATCTCTTTGTATAGGGATGCCATCAAGTGTTTTCAGAATTCCACTTCCATCATCTTTATAGTAATACAATGCGCCATTATATACAACATCATCATTTTCAGCCAAATCAAACTGTTCATATAGTGGAGTCGCTTCATCTGACCATTCAAGGATAATATTGGGTACATCCACATAAGCAGAAACAACGACATATCCTTTGTTAAGCTTTACTGTGTATGCAGATACATTACGTTCATCACTTCCGTCATACATAGGTACCACGTTAATGACCTGTACAGATGAGGTCCAATTTGTCAACCCAGTTTCATTCATGTCAGCGATAAACAGTTTCGCGATTTCTTCTGCCACATCTTCAGAAATGAAAAGCTCCTCATCAGTAAAGGTTATGTTATCATTTTCTTTATTGATCTTCTCATAAGCCAATACCGGTGCTGCTAGCTGTGATACTATCAATAGAATGGCGAGTACAGTTGTAATGGCTTTCTGTGTTCGTTTATTCATTTAGTATCTCCTTCCAATAACAATAATCTTGTTGAGCTAAACATGGTCTCTCTGTTAATCAATTACCTTAATTGTAAAACACTAATGTTGTAATGAGGACTTAATAGAAGTATTAATCCCCAAAGGCCAATTTTAATGTTGGCACCTTCTTAATTTCATTTTGGTCCAAGATTTCGTCCGCGGCCCAAAATTGCGATTTCTACCGGGCTCTTACATTTGTGTTGACCACGTATTGAAACGACGGTATGAATTGCAGGAAACCAAACGAACACCGGGCGGGGAACAACATCCCCGCCGGTGTATATTGCGGTTCCATTCTTTTGTGAGAGTCGAAAACGAGAAAGCAAAAGTCTGATTCATTACGCTGCTTCTCTTAATAATATGCATTCGCGGCCGCCGCCGAGCTTGTAGAGTTCTTGATCTCCGTGAGAAACAGTTTGTAGTATCACGCTGACATCAGTAATATAAACAACACCGATATCACCGCCGTCAAGGATGACCATGATAGGCTTGATGATTGAACAATCCAGAATATCATAGCCTTTATAAATGGACTCGATTTTTTCGTATACCAGTTTTTTGCTGTCTTCAGAAGTGAGTTTTTCTATAGTGTTTTTGAACTCATTGATGTCTCCTGAATTCAATAAATCTTCTACTTCTTCAGTCATGATCTGACTGAATGTAACTATCTTTCCATTAGTAGAAATCGAAATAGTCAGTTTAGCAATAGTTTCTATACCCTCGAAGTACCTTTGAAATACATACGTGTTCAAAAAATCTTCAGTTTTTGCTGTGAGCTCATATTGATTTATATCAATGTAGTGCGCCGCAATACGAATTGCCTCGTTTTTACAGTCGTCAACACTTTTTTGACCTGCTCTGGTATCAGAAAAATTCATTGACGACAAGTTGCCGTCTGAATGTTTTATTCCAAACCATCCCCCCTCGAATCTATACTTATCTACCTGGTAATTTGCGAGAAATGGAACTGTAGAACGCCAATACTCCCCAGTATAGGTTTTATTATTGAATTCAATTGTTTTGCTGTTTTCTTTTTCTCCGCTTCCAACCGGAGCGACAGCAGTATCTTTCCAGATTTCACAAACGAGTTGCGGATATCCATCTGTATTAGCGACAGAAGTTGCAATTACATCAGAGTTTGACTTTCCGTTAATATGTGTGTTTGCGGTTTGTTCAGATGCGCATGACGAAAGAGCAGTACTTAAGGTGATGACTAGTAAAACGACAATGATCTTAGTTTTCATTTGAAACACTCCTTCCTTCTACGCCAATCAATAGTTTATTTTAGTATTCCCATTACCGCACACTACATAAGTATCTAATCCAGTATTACCATAGTCATTGTTTAGTGTTAAACATGCGGAATTGACTGTTAATCCCATCTCCATATATTCGCAGAATTCTTCTGTCCAATCATTTGCATAATCACAGTAAATGCTATCCCGAAAACCAACTGCACATGCGGCCCCTTTAGCTACCGCTACCGATGGAAGATTTGCTCCACCAGTACCTCCAGCACCAGTCTTGCATCCAATGAACATTACTAACGTCATATTTGACAAATCTAAGGAACCCATATTTGTATTACTCCGAAAATCGACTGAGCCGCTGCTGTTTAAATCGATATAGGTACCATATTGAATATAATCATATTGTGATATCAGTGGCCCACCATGACTACGACTCATAAATAGAACATTGTCATCATCATCTAAGTAGTTTTGTATTTCACTAACTGAAAAGGATCCAAAATGCGTGTAAACAGTATCCAAATCGCAATTACTCAAGTATATCAGAGCATTTGTAAGGCATGTTGTGTGATCATGCCCGCTTGTCGTTACACCAACAAGATTGGCATCACCATAGCTTGTATATGTGATGTGCAATTCGGGTTTATTTGGTGAGGTAGCATCGGAGGAATAAAAAGTGGTCCAATGTGATGTTCCGAATTCAGTTGTATCTTTGATTAGAAAACCATACGCGTTGTAGGTTCCTGCATACCAGCTTTTTACAATATTGGTTACATTAAGGCCGTACCAGTTATTAGAATAAAGTTGAGCTGTCGTTGATGCATTTGTGGTAGAATACTCTGGCATGTTATTCCATGTTAATGTGCTCGAAGTCCAATATCCTGTTGATCTATAGGCTTTTATACTAGGGCTATCACCACTATAGTACTTGATGAAAATGAAAGAATTGACTATATCATTGCTCGAAATACCAGATGGGAGATCAAAATCTATATATGTTCTGCGTGTGTAATAATCATCATCGCGGCCTGTACGTAGCCAATCATATAAGTAATAATTTGAATTTGGATAACGACTCGAAACATATGTATCATAAGTGCATGAATCCCCTGTAACCATAATAGATGGATCAATCATTACAGGGAAAGCACGACCCGGCGCAGTTAAATAATCCGGATCAATAGATACGCTTACGATGGTATTGTTTTCGCTGACTTCCTCAATTGTATACTTCAAGCTTTCTGTATAGTTTTCGGCAGAATCCAACGCAAACAGAGATCCCATTTCAAATGCCAATTCTCCAGATAAGTTATATACATCTAATGTACCTGTGTCATTCTGCTCAATGTAGTATTCCGTAGTGTCAAATTCAAATTTGAACTCAGAAGGAGCACTTACATCATTCAAAACAATGTACTCCTTAACATAGCCTTTTTTGACAGAATAAACCAGGTCAGTGCTTGTGTATGCTCCGGTATAGGTTATACAGTTATCACCTTGTAGGTTGAAATCTGTGAACTTATACGCATTACCTTTTGATCCGGTTGTTGCTTGAACATCACCTGAATTGATCAGTGAAAACTCGAGACTGTTCTTGCCGGATTCTATATACACGCCAGGACGATTATTGGAAAAGTAAACCTTTGTTGAACTAGCTGCGTTGGCATAACTGTATGTGATTGTTTCGCTTTTAAAAGATGCGGGAATTATAGAGTTATCAATCTCAACATATTTTCCATTTCCGTCCTTATAATACTTATCTTCCGCATATATTACGCACTCATACGTTCCATCTGACAACAGGTAGGTATCAGCGTTCTTTTCTCTTAATTCGGGGACCTCGGCGACTCTGTACTGATCGTTAGGACCTGTTTCTTCAACTGCAGTATCCGCAGCAAAAGCGGGGCATGAACAAGATAACACGGCAACAGCGCATAAGAGTATTGCTAATAGTCTTTTCACTATCATTTCCTCCGTTCTGTTGATCTAAATGTAACCTGCACCTAAAACACTAAGGATATGGGCCTCGCTTTTACATGCGAGCAACGTATAGGCATCACCTCTCTTCATTGTAAAACGTTTTGACACGGTTATTCAGTGTGGTGCTATAAGAACAGCATTAATCTGGTTGCAAAAAAAGGCGCATAAGCCGTTTGTTAACTGTCCGACTTAAGCGCCTATAATGATGGTTAATATGTTTTTGAATAATTGGGGATAACAACATAACCACACTCGCTTCAAGCTAAACAGTATGATGTTCCTTTTCTAAATGCCCCGATTATTTCAGTCTCTTTTCAATTACCTCAACTATAAATAAATAATAGCATATCGTTTAATATCGGTCAACCAAAATAGTATGTGCTATTGTCAAGTTGACGTAGGTTAGATATTTGAAATTTATATGTTTTAGGAAGGGAAAAACGCGGTTAGCTTAAGAATCCTAGCATAACCGAATATGACGAAAGTTGAGTCTTGATTATCAGCTGAGGCAGATGAGGAAGCCGTTGATGCTTTGCTCCGTCACCGTTGAGTGACGAAAGCAAAACGATCAACAGCTTTTTGTTTTGCGGGAGCGTCCGGTGGACGGTCCAGTAAAACCCGGAGAGGATGTCAAACGCGAAGCAAAGAAAGCGTGTGACAGACGATTCGACGTCAGGGGTCGAGGGGGAGAATCCCAATCGTCTGGGTGCGGGGGTGAAACGCCCTGCGCGGGTCGAGGGCAAGGCCCCGCCCAGTTAAGTGATGGGAACCGTCACTTAGTACTGGGTATTGCCTGCCGACAGTTTCACCGTTGCTTCCGGTTCATTGAGGCAGGGTCTAACGCAAATTTAGAAAGAGAAGGAGATGATGTCACATAAGCAGCATGAAGATGACAAGACACAACGGAAGATCAGGAAAACACGGGACTTATAACCCGAAACACAATGACCGCAGATTCGATATCGCCAACAGCGAACACATCGATCAGGAACGGGCAAAGCAAAACGTATACTGGGACTGTTACCAGGGCTTCCATTATCCGGAGGACAGGGAAAAGGAGAACAGTATCGTTTATTCCTTTGAGCAGATAGAAAGCGACTACTACAGAGATCACTACACTGCTTACTGTGAAGCCCAACATGAGCGAAACAGAAAAACAGGACACTCCGGCAGAGACAGAACGCCGGAAGATCTTCTGAAAGACAAAAAGACGTGCCCAGAGGAATCTCTGATCCAGATCGGTACGATGGAGCAGTCAGTACAGCCGGAAGTGCTGACAGAGGTCGCTACGGAGTTCTTTGAGGAGTTTAATCAGCGGTTCGGTGAGCATATCCATATCCTAGACTGGTCGCTGCATCTTGACGAGTCTACGCCGCACATCCATGAGCGTCATGTTTTCGACTGTGAGAACCGTTACGGCGAGATCGCTCCCCAACAGGAAAAAGCGCTCGAAGCCCTCGGGTTCGATCTTCCGAATCCGAATCAGAAACCGGGAAAGCTGAACAACAGAAAAATGTCATTCGACGCTGCCTGCAGAGCCATGCTTTTCAACATTTGTGAAAGGCATGGTCTTCATCTTGATCAGGAGCCGGAATACGGCGGCAGAACATATCTGGAGAAACAGGATTATATCCTCATGAAGCAAAAGGAACGGATCAATGAACAGAAAACAAAGTTGGATGATTTATCTATTCAAATCGAGGATAAGGAGAAGTTTATCGATGAGGTATCAGATAAAGCTTACAGTGCGGCTGTTGAAGCCGTGGCGGATAGAGTCGCTGAGGAAACGCACAGAGCCGAATTGAAAGAGATTGAAAGACTAAGAGCAAAACTTACTTCCGAGAAATCGGCAATTCCCAAGCACGAAAAGGCTGTTATCAGTAAAGCACTGCATACTGTTATAACAAAGCTAAAAGATATGAGCAAACGCATCACCAAGATGGTAATCGATCATTTAGAAAAACCGGAAATCAAGCTGAAACTGCAAGAGCCGGTCAAAGAGTCGTTACGGGAGAAGTTCGCAAGATTTGACAGAGAGCATGAAGCCCGTGATGCAGCAAGACGCGCCAAGCAAGGTCAGCAGCCAAAGAAGAATCACGACGATATGGAGCTTTGAACAAAAAAGCCTGCCCTTATACTGTTAGCCGTTAGGAACAGGCAAATGTTCAAATTAAACCAAATCTGCACCTTAGTAATCGCTTTTGCCGGAACTTGTTACATAAAAGAAAGGAGAACTCAGTTTATGAAAGAAGTTCCAATTTGGAAGAAAAGTAATTTGACAATTGAAGAGGCTGCAGCCTATTCCGGCATAGGTATTGGCAAGATACGTGAGATCACTAATGATGAGCGGTGCAGATTTGTCCTTTGGGTTGGAAGTAAACGGCTGATCAAAAGGCGCCTGTTTGACGAGTATATCGAGGGTTGTTATTCAATTTAAACATCTATCTGGGTAGACAATTGGACAGGGGCTCCGATATAATAGCAATGGTTCAATTTTCGGGGCCTGCCTATTTCAGAAAGGAGAGTTATACGTGGCAGGGACAAGACGAAAGGACAACAAAGGAAGAGTACTGCGGTCAGGAGAGAGCCAGAGAAAAGACGGCACTTATGACTATAGATATACAGACGCTTTCGGAAAGCGCTGCTCAGTCTACGCAGAGACCCTTCATGAGTTAAGAGAAAAAGAAATAGAAGTAGATAAAGCCAACATTACACATCTGAATTATGTAGCTGGCAACTGTACAGTTCTTGAACTGGTAGAGAGATACACACAGCTGAAGACGGGAGTTCGTCATAGCACAAGGGTTGGGTATCAGTTCGTCAAGGGTATCTTAAAGAAAGAAGAGTTTGGAAAGAGAAAAATCCGTGATATACGAGTTTCTGATGCACAGATGTTCTTTGCCAAGATCCAACGCGAAGGAAGAGGCTACAGTACCATTACAACAATCAGAGGCGTTCTTAAACCGGCGTTTCAGATGGCATGCAACGAGGATATCATTTGGAAGAATCCATTCGTCTTCAAACTCACTGACGTGGTAGTCAATGACTCTCAGCATATGCCAGCAATGTCAGCTGAGGAACAGAAGATTTGGATGTCTTTCATACGCGAAGACAGTGCATTTTGTAAGTACTATGATGAATTCGTAGTGTTACTGGGAACAGGCATGCGTGTAAGCGAGTTTTGCGGGATCACATTGTCAGATCTTGATTTCGTGCAAAGAAGGATACGTGTTGAACGGCAGCTCATCAGGGGGAAAGACGGTTACCATGTGGAGAAGACTAAGACCAAAAGCGGAGTCAGATTCATACCAATGTCGAACGGAGTGTATAGTAGTCTCCAAAACATCGTTAAAAGCCGTCCATTGATGGAGACAGAGCCTGAAATTGATGGACTGAGCGGATTTCTGTTGCTTGACAGTCTGCAACAGCCTAAAGTTGCTCTTCACATTGAAAATGAAATGCGATGGGCATTAAAGAAGTTCAGAAAAATGCACCCGGATGTCTATCTACCACATATTACGCCGCACGTATTCAGACATACGTTCTGTACAAACCTCGCCAATGCAGGAATGAATATTAAAAACCTGCAATACCTGATGGGACATTCAGATGTTGGTACGACCCTAAATATCTACACACATTCAAGCTATGAAAATGCAGCATGCCAATTCATGGAACTAAACTAAGTAAAACTCTTACGCCATTTTTTACGCCAATTTTGCGTAAATCAGCGTAGATTTGCGTAGATTTATGAAAAACAGCCGGAAAATGTAAACCAAAAAAGTTGTTGATTTGCAAGGCTTTGAAGGGATATGAAGAATTATGAAAATCCTTCTGACGTGCCACGGCAATATCTGCCGCAGTCCGATGGCGCAGTATATCATGTCAGACATGGTCCGGAGAGCCGGAGCGGAAGAGGAGATACTGGCCGACTCCGCCGCGGCGACCGGAGAGGAGCTCGGAAACCCGGTGTATCCTCCGGCGGCAAGAGTCCTTAGGGAACACGGTATAGACTGCTCGGGACATGCGGCCCGGAAGATAACGCGGCGGGACTACGATGAGTATGATCTGCTCATAGGAATGGATCACGAGAATATCAGGGATATGCTGCGCATCTTCGGGGGAGATCCGGAAGGAAAGATAAAGCTCCTCCTGGACTTCGCGGAGCGTCCTGGACAGGAGGTCGCGGACCCTTGGTACACGCGCGACTTCAGAGAGGCCTGGCGGGATATAGAGACCGGATGCCGCGGCCTTTTGGAGACGATCTCCGGATATAAGGATCGCAGATATCGGTAAGACCTGAAAAACGGCGTCGCTGTCCGGTTAAGCGTTTCCTTTTATTGGAAAATGTCATGCTTATTCCGCGGCGGTATGCTATAATATAGAAAAAAGAGTTACGGGAGGCAGCCATGGAACCCTCTGTACGTGCAAAGAAAATTACTCAGACCAGCGTGGTCGGGATCATCGCAAATGTTTTTCTCGCGGCGTTCAAGGCGGCGGTCGGCCTTATCTCCGGCTCGATAGCGATTGTTCTGGACGCGGTCAACAACCTGACCGACGCGCTGTCGTCCGTCATCACTATCATAGGTGTAAAGCTTGCGAGGCGCAGGCCCGACACGAAGCATCCGTTCGGGTACGGCAGGATAGAGTACTTCAGCGCGATCATTATCTCCGTGATAGTTCTCGCAGCGGGCGTTACGTCCTTCATCGAATCCGTAAAGAAGATATTCCATCCGGAAATGCCGGATTTCTCAACAGTCACGATAATAATCGTAGCGCTTGCCGTAGTAGTAAAATTCTTCCTGGGCAGGTATGTAAAGGCGCAGGGGAAAAGGTATAATTCCGACGCGCTGGTAGCATCCGGTTCCGACGCCAGTTTCGATGCGATCATTTCCGCGGCGACTCTGGTAGGCGCTCTCATCACGCTCATCTTCCATATCACCATAGACGGTTACATCGGCGCAGTCATATCGGTGTTCATCATCAAGGCCGGCATCGAGATGCTGCTGGAGTCCGTAAGCAGCGTTATGGGCAACCGTGCAGACAGCGAGACGACCGGCGCGATAAAAGAGACTGTCCGCAGCGTGGACGGCGTTCTGGGCGCCTACGATCTCATTCTCCATAATTACGGACCTGACTTCGCCATCGGATCCATACACGTCGAGATACCGGACGACATGAGCGCGGAGGATATTCACAAGCTCACGCGCAGGATACAGGGCGCCGTGCTTGAAAAGTTCAAACTGTTCCTTACCGTCGGCATCTACGCAGTCGACAGCACCCGCGCTGAAGAGCGTGCAAAGATAAATGAGATCGCGACGCAGCACGACGGCGTACTGGGGACGCACGGCGTGTTCTTCGATGAAGAGAACAGGACCGTCTCGTTCGATGCCACCGTCGATTTCACAGTCAGGGACAAGGACGCTCTTACAGCCGCCCTGTCTGAAGAGATAGGCGCCGTTCTGCCGGGGTGGGGAATATCTGTGAATTATGACGCTAACTACAGCGACTGAGTGCTGAAGGGCTACCGGTTACTGCAGGAGGGAGAATCATGCCGACAAAAGACTCTGTCCTTGAACTTCTAGAAAAGAACAGGGGAGCGTATATATCTGGGGCAGCGGCCGCGGACGCGCTCGGCATCACGCGCACCGCTGTATGGAAGGCCGTGAAAGTCCTTCAGGACGAGGGATATGAAATCACGGCGGCGACCAATAAAGGATATATGCTTGCGGAAGACTCCGACGTTCTTTCGCCCTCGCTGATAAAACAGCTCCTGGACGGAGCGATACCTCCGGAGCGCATCGAGGTCAGCCGGTGTGTATCTTCTACGCTCGACGTGGCGAAAAAACTGGCGGAGCAGGGAGCGCCCGAGGGCACGGTGATAATCGCCCAGGAACAAACTGCGGGCCGCGGCAGAAGGGGCAGGAAGTTCTTTTCCCCGCGGGACACGGGCGTTTATATAAGCATCCTGCTGCGTCCTGCGCTTCCAGCGGAACGTGCGGTGCTCATAACGACAGCTACGGCTGTGGCCGCCTGTGATGCGATAGAGAGCGTCACAGGGGTCAGCGCAGGCATCAAATGGGTGAACGACATCTTCGTGAGCGGGAAGAAGGTCAGCGGCATCCTGACGGAAGCATCCTACAGCATGGAGAGCGGATGTCTTGATTACGCCGCGCTCGGAATAGGACTGAACGTCTATCCTCCCAAAGGAGGATTCCCCGAGGAGATCGCGGGCACGGCAGGGTCTATACTCCGGAGCAGGCAGCCGGACGCACGCAGCAGACTCGCCGCGGCATTTGTCAGACGGTTCATGGAGATATACGCGGATCTCGACAGCGCAGGATTCGTCGACGAATACAGGCGGCGCAGCGTCGTGATCGGGAAAAG
>JAFZSD010000029.1 GCA_017619535.1 Oscillospiraceae bacterium
ATCTCGCTCTCCGGATCATCAAGGTCACCGAAGATCAGAGCCTGGTTCGGGCAGCACTCGGAGCATCTTGTCTGTTTTTCTCCTGCATCGAGCATATGGGCGCAGCCGTTGCATTTCTGTGCGATCTGGGCTTTTTCATTCCATACAACACAGCCATACGGGCAGGCACTAAGCAGTGCCTTGTCTGCGCTTTTTTCCGGGTCTAAGATAACCAGACCATCCGGACGCGCATAGAAAGCATCCGGGCGCTTTGTGATACAAGGTGCATTTTTGCAGTGCTGGCAGGGGATCGCAACATAGTCGACCTTGACTTTGTTGTCAGTGCCGTACTCGATCTCCTTTACACGCATGAGGTTCATTCCCTCTTCCGTTGCCTTGCCGTATTTTCCGTGATCGTTGCCGATCCACTCGTCCTTGCATGCAAGGAAGCAGTTATAGCAGCCGTTGCAACGGTCAACATCTATAATAAATCCATATTTAGCCATAAAACTTTACCTCCATTTCCTTCTCTAGCATTCCCACTTCCTGCACTCGATCAGGCAGGAGTTCGGTGCCATACCAGGAACATTCTTCGACAGCCAGCGTTTGTTGGTCAGGATATTAACGCATCCGCCCCGGTCTGTTGCTCCGGTCTCTGTCGTGATCGGATCATACTTCGCTGAGCATCCGTAGGAATGCATGACTCCTTCCGGCACACGGTATGTGACATCTGCTGCGCAGAGCACGCTTCCGCGGTCGTTGTAAAGTTCGATGATATCGCCTGTCTTGATACCACGCTCTTTTGCATCTTTCGGATTGATGCGGGCGACCCAGTATGCATAACCGTCGATGATCATGCGGTGGCACGGGATCTCATCGAGCCAGCTTGCGTGGTTGTCATAATGCGTATGGAAACTGAAACGCGGATGCGGAGAGATGATCTGGAGCGGATATTTCTTATAAAGCTCTGTCTCATGTCCCTCCCATGAAGGAATATAATGCGGAACCGGCGGACGCTCGGTATCATCCGGAGACAGTTTCTTAAGGCTTTCCGAAGCAAATTCCAGCTTGCCGGACTAGGTTCCGAGCTCCTTGGAATGCTCTGTCGGCTCCATGGTATTCATGCAGTTTTCCACTTTGATCTTCGGATTCAGATAATCCTGGGTATCGCAGTCGCGGCCTTCATAGTACCAGCGGAATGCCGGATGCTCTTCGTAATCTTCCGGAACCGGAACGATATAGTAGCCCTTCTTATTGAACTCTTCCCAGCTGCAGCGTTTGCTGAGTTCGGAAATGTTCCAGTAAGCTTCTGCCCATTCATCTTCTGTCTTTCCGCCGTCTGTATACTGCTCCCAGACACCAAGCTTCTTCGCGACTTCCTGGAAGATCTCGTAGTCGCTCTTGGACTCTCCAAGCGGCTCAACGCATTTCTGCTCACGTACGATGACGCGCCAGTTGTTACCGATCTCGGCATGGGTCGTATAGCCGCCGCCAACAGACCACTCGCCTAAGTCGTTACGCTCTAAGTTGGTGCATGCAGGAAGGATCAGATCGGCGTATTTTGCTTCGCCGCCAAACCAGCAGTCCTGGTTGATCACGGTATCGATCTGGTTTTCTCCGGCATGACGGTACATCTGGACATAACGGTTGGTATCGGTCATTGTACCCATGAAGGATCCGCCGTAGCGCCAGAACATCTTGATCTTGCCTTCGATCGGATATTCATGATGGTTGAACTGCTGATCGATCGACTGGCCGCAGAAACCGTCGCCAATGAATTCGCCTTTGCCTTCCATGATGTCTTCCGGATAATTCAGACGGTAAAGTCGCTGTGTTACGTTCGTTGCGGCATATTTGATATTTGCCGCTCTTGATTTGCCCATGTGGGAATCCGGCTCTGCATAACCCGGGAACCAGGTATAGTCAGCCGGTGCGCCCATGGTCGTTCCCCAGATAGAAACGCCCGGTTTTCCAAAGCCCTGCATTGCCGCAAGAGCGATGATGAAACGTGCTTCCTCTGTACCATATGCGGTACGGCAGGCACTGCCCTCGCCTCCGCGGACACCGCCGGCGATCGCGACGCGTTTGGAAGCCCATTCTTTTGCCAGCGCGCGGATACGGCGTGCCGGGATTCCGGTCTTTTCCGCCGCCCACTCACAGGTCTTCGGCTCTCCGTCTTCCTCACCGAGGATATATGCTTTAAACTCATCAAAACCGATCGTACGGTTTTCAATATAGAAATGATCATAAGTATCATCAATGATCCACTGATATGCAATCGCTGCAGCCAGTGCGGTATCGGTTCCCGGACGCGGCGCGAACCAGGTTCCGTCCATGACAGCGTTGGTGTAGTTGTAGAACGGATCAATGAATACGCACTTCATTCCCATTTCCTTCAGCCAGACACGCCAGATATTGGACTCCTGGCCGGAATAGATTCCGTGGGTGGAATCCGGGTCATTGGACCAGAATACGATCATGTCTGTATTTTTGAATGCATCCGGAAGCAGGTCGAACTGCTCAGGCTGTCCGAGACGCCAATAGAAGCCCCACATATGCGGAGCGCCCCACATCCAGCCTTCCCAGGAGTCCGGGTTGTCGAGGATGGGAGTGAAGTTGAGCATCGAGAAGAAGCGTCCGAAAGGAGCCATCTTGTAACCTACGATGCCCCAGTTGTGGTGCGAGCCGGTGATAGCGGTGATCGCATGACCGTCGAAGACACCGTTCTCGTCACGGGGAGCAAGGCGGTTGATCTCGTTTGCGATAAGCGTTGCAGCCTCGTCCCAGGAGATACGTACGTAGCCGCTCTTGCCGCGGTTCTGCGGATTGCGCTCGCCGTTGGGGTCCCAGTCGACACGCTTCATCGGGTAGAGGATGCGGTCCTCGCTGTAGAGTCTGTTCCTCTCAGCGAGAATGTTTTGCGCAATGCGCATTGCCTTCGGCGGGGAATACTTTTTGCCGTTTTTGTCTTCGATCACCCAGGCCTTCGGATAATCCTCCTCGGGTACCTGCAGCGGACGGATGCGGGTGATCTTGCCATCTTCCACATAGACGGAAATGGGGCCGCCTGTGGTAAGGTTGGTGAATACCTTTTCCAAATCCTTTCACTCCTCTTAATATTGATATTTAGTTTTCTTTTAATAGTTTAACACCCCTGCTAAGGGTGTGGGGATGCCGCAAAGCAGATTCGGATGCATTTTGATTATAAACCTTGGTATTATACCAATGTCAAGCCATTGTTCTGCCTTTTTGCTTGTCATTTCCACAGTTTTATAATTCAAAATGGTTTATTGTACACAGGGCAATGGTTATTCGTCGCAAAAAGCACACGGGTTTGTAGAGTTACAGCCTATGGGTTGTAACAAATCTGGGCATTTGAGTTTCATTTTTCGTTTAAGCAGCGTTATACTTACATAAGAAATACTAGAGTACTGTGGGAGCATGCTCCCCGGAGGATATATCTATGAGTTCTGGCAGCAAATTCAAGCCCGACGATACGAATCTAAAGAGTTTCAGCCTTATGGGACCGGAGAGCGGTGGGCCAAGTCTCGTCGAATCGAACGGCGGACGAATAACGCGGATCCGCCCGTATGTCTATGACAAGGACTACGTCGACCGCAACTGCAACCCATGGAAGATCGAGGCGCGAGGCAGTGTATTCGTACCCCCGAATAAGGTAAATCTTTCCATTTTTGGTCTCGCCTATAAGACGCGCGTCTACTCGAAAAACCGCGTCATGTACCCGCTGAAGCGCGTCGACTGGGACCCCAACGGCGAGCGCAATCCGCAAAATCGGGGAAAATCAAGATATGTCCGCATCTCCTGGGACGAAGCCGCCCAGATCGTAGCTGATGAACTCAAGCGTATAAAGGCGCATTACGGCATGTCCGCCGTCCTCTGTCAGGCCGACATGCACGGCGAGGGCAAAAACGTCTCTCCAAGTCACGGCTGTCCGAACAGGCTTCTTTCCCTTCTCGGCGGTTATACGATCCAGATCCGCAACATGGACTCCTGGGAAGGCTGGTACTGGGGCGCCAAGCATGTCTGGGGCTGCGAACCCGTGGGCGAGATGATGCCGATGACGAACCTCTGGCCCGATATTGCCAAACACTCCGACATGCTTCTCTACTGGGGTTGCGATCAGGAGACGACTCCCCTCGGCTTTGGCTCCTGCATATCCAGCAGCCTCTCATACTGGCTCACAGATATCGGTATCAAATCCGTCTACATCTGCCCCGACCTGAATTACGGTGCAGCGGTTCATGCAGACAAATGGATCCCCGTTTTGCCGAACACCGATGTCGCGCTGCAACTCGCGATTGCCTATATATGGATAACCGAAGGCACTTATGAAAAGGACTATATCGCTACTCACGCCCATGGTTTCGACAAGTTCGAGGACTATGTTCTTGGACGCGAAGACGGCATTCCAAAGACTCCCGCATGGGCAACCGACAAATGCGGCGTCCCGGAGTGGACGATAAAGGCTCTCGCCCGTTACTGGGCGAAGAAAGTTACCAGCATCATCCACGGCAACGGCGGCGGCTACATACGCGGGCCGTATGCCTCCGAGCCCGCGAGGATGGAAGCAATGCTCCTCGGTATGCGCGCACTTGGGAGTCCAGGCGTCCATCAGGCCAAGATGCTAGAATTCCACATGTGGAACCGCCACTACATGCTCCCCTTCGAAGGTGAGTTCGTAGCATCTGTTCCGCATATCTGTGACGCTCTTCGCCCCGTTGACGAGGACGTCAAGGGCGATATTAAGTTCATGCGCTTCTTCCTGAATGACGAGCAGAAAAAGCGCGCCCCGCAGCTGGAATACCTGTTTGAAAAAAACGCCGCTCCGCTGCAGGGAATCCCGCGCACTCTCATACACCGCGCGATCCTGGAAGACCATATAGAATGGTACGGCATGCAGGTGTTCAGCACAGCACAGGTCCCTGACAAGGACGGAAAGCGCAAATCCACCAATGACTTCCAGTTTAAAAAGATGCAGTTCCCCCGCCCCGGAATGTCCCGGCTGCACATGATCTGGACGGACGCGCCGTGCCAGCAGACCTGCTGGAACGACGGCAACATGTTCGCCCGGGCCATGCAGAGTCCCGAGATTGAGTTCATCGTTGCGCAGCACCCGTGGATGGAAAACGACTGCTATTACGCCGACATAATACTGCCGGTGGCGACGAAGTATGAGATGCCCGATATAAGCAACGACAACCTTAGCGGCGTTTTTACCTCCGTCTACCTTGAGCACGCGAGCTGTCCTCCCGTCGGTGAATCCGTATCTGACTTCGACGCCGTCGCACGCGTTGCGGAGAAGTTGGGCAAGGAATACTTTGACGCCTATACAGGAAAACTCACTGAGGATGAGCGTGTGCGTCTCTTTTACAAAGCTTCCGGCTGCGAGGAACGTATGTCCTGGGATGAATTCAGTCAGCGCAAAATATTCGTGATCCCCTGTTTTAAAGATGCGCAGGAACTCCCGCCCGGGATGCGCGAGTTCTTCCTCGATCCTGAACACAATCCGCTCACAACTCCTACCGGAAAGCTCGAATTCTGTTCGACAAGCATTGAGAAATACATGCCCGATGATCCCGAACGTCCGCCTGTTCCGCACTGGGTCGAAAAGAGCGAGAGCCATGATGAGCGCATCACCGGCGACCGTGCGAAAAAGTATACTCTTTTATGCATGTCCAATCACGGCAGATGGCGCATGCACGCCCAGTGCGACGACATCATCTGGAGCCGCGAAGTGGAGACAATGAAGATAAAAGGCCCTGACGGCTACCTCTACGAACCGCTCTGGCTCAGCCGCGCAGAGGCCGAGAAGCGAGATATTAAGCACGGCGATATCGTAAAGGTTTTTAACGAACGCGGCTGCGTCCTCGCCGCAGCATACGTAACGGAACGGCTCATCGGCAGCACCTGCTACATCGACCACGGCGCACGCTGCGATCCGATAATACCCGGCTGGCTCGACCGCGGCGGCGCGATAAACCTCATCACGCCGACGGCGCAGATCTCAAAAAACTCGTCCGGAATGGCGACTTCCGGTTTTCTCGTAGAGGTCGAAAAGGTCACTGATGAGGAGATGGACAGCTGGAAGCGAGACTACCCTGAGGCCTTTACTCGGGAGTACGATCCCGCCTGCGGTCTCTGCCTTGAAGGCTGGCTTTTAAAGGATGGGACAAAAACCTGACGAGCAAATAAAGCGGAGACCGCATGTATTGCGGTCTCCGCTTTATTTGTGCTTTTACGAACAAACCTTACGCCTGGGGCTTGATCATGACAGTGATCATCTCGGCGCACTCTGCGCCGGTGTTCTGGCAGGCCCTGCCGGTGCCGGGGCCGAAGTGAAGGCTGTCGCCTGCCTTGAGGCAGTACTCTTTGCCGTCGTCCAGAGTAACGGTCATCTCGCCCTTCTGGATGTAATAGACCATCTCGAACTTCGCGGGAGCCATCTTGGCGCCGCCGCCGGGAAGGAAGTGGCTGAGGCCCATAACGATGGTGCCGTCGTTTACGTCAGCGGGATCGTGCAGACGGGTCGTCAGGCACTCAAAATGGCCGGGAGCCTCATACTTGTAGGATTCGTCCTTCTTGGTAACCTTGTAGCTCATGGTATCAGTTCCTTTCAGAATATTTGGAGCGTGTGCGCGTATCCAGATAGGAGCACGCACCGTCTGATTTCGTTGTAAATTGTACTACTCCTGCGGAGAAAACGCAAGTGCCGTTTTGTCCGCGCCTAAAAGCTTCTTATAATCTTCAGGCCGGTTCATGTTGGCAAGCATCCGGGAATCTTCCCGTATACCCAGTTCAGATGCAGCGATCACCAGAGTGTCCGATATCTCAAAGAGATCCGTCATCGCCCGCTTTCCTGTTACAAGCAGCTCCTCCGCCTTTGTAAGAACAGACATCCGGTAGCACCCGAAGAGCGGTTCAAAGCGTCCTCTCTCGTCACGTATCACACATATCTCATGCTCTCCGCAGAGTTCTATCATCCGCAGGGCAGTCTCCGGGTCCGAGAACGGCAGGTCGGCGGCAGCCAGAAATACGCCCTCTTCTCCCGCAGCCTCAAGTCCCGCGTGCAGGCCTGCGAGCGGCCCGCAGCCGGGGAACTTATCCGCAACGTGCGGCACCGGGATCTCCGGATATCTGCTCGCATTGTCGACGCTGAGAAGGACGCGGCTGAACTTTTCCGAGAACCGCCTGACGGCGGTCTCCAGCACGGTTGATCCGTCCTGCGGCAGCATGAGCTTGTCCCTGCCCATGCGCCTGCTCTTGCCTCCCGCCAGTATGAGCGCCGCATACATCTCCGACTCACTTCCCTTCTCCGCACGCGATTTCTTTTTGGTATCTCCATAATAGCATATCCGTTTGCACTATTGAAGTTGACTTGCGTTTTTTTCTGCTATATACTGCATCTGTAAGAATAATACTGCTATGCAGATATGGAGGAACACCAATGAAAGACATCTATCTAGTCAGCTGCTGCAGGACCGCCATCGGCTCCTTCGGTGGAAGCCTTAAAGACACCCCCGCGCAGGATCTCGCAGCCATCGTGGTCAAGGAAGCCGTTAAGCGCGCCGGCATCGCTCCCGAGAACATCGACGAAGTCATGCTCGGCTGCGTCCTCACCGCGGGTCTCGGCCAGAACGTCGCAAGACAGGCCGCGATCAAGGCCGGTATCCCCATCGAAGTCCCCGCCTACACCGTCGGCATGGTCTGCGGTTCCGGCATGAAGGCCGTTATTGAGGGCGCCCGCGCCATCTGCGCAGACGATGCCGAAGTCGTCCTCGCAGGCGGCACCGAGAACATGTCCGCCGCTCCCTATGCCATTCCCGCCGCCCGCTGGGGCGCCCGCATGGGCAACAACAAGATTATCGACACCATGGTGAACGATGGTCTGTGGGAAGTCTTCAACAACTACCACATGGGCATCACCGCTGAGAACATCTGCGACCAGTGGGGCATCACCCGTGAAGAGCTCGACGAGTTCGCTCTCGCTTCCCAGACGAAGTGCGCAGCGGCTCAGGCCGCCGGCAAGTTCGACGACGAGATAGTTCCCGTTTCCGTCAAAGTCAAGAAGCAGATGGTCGATTTCGTGAAGGACGAGTTCCCGCGCGAGACTTCCATGGAAGCTCTCGGCAAGCTGAAACCCGCATTCAAGCCCGACGGCGGACGCGTGACCGCCGGCAACGCTTCCGGTATCAATGACGGCGCTGCCGCCATCGTTCTCGCTTCCGGTGAAGCAGTCGAAAAGTACGGTCTCAAACCGTTGGCGAAGCTTGTTGCCTGGGGTCAGGGCGGCGTAGATCCCAAGATCATGGGCATCGGCCCCGTCGCCGCTTCCCGCGACGCCATGGCGAAGGCTGGCATGAAGATCGAGGACTTCGATCTCATCGAGGCCAACGAGGCCTTTGCTGCTCAGTCCATCGCCGTTGCCCGCGAGCTCGGCTTCGATATGAGCAAGGTCAACGTTAACGGCGGCGCTCTCGCGCTCGGCCACCCCGTAGGAGCTTCCGGCGCCCGCATCATCGTCACCCTTATCCACGAGATGCTGAAACGCGATGACGCAAAGCGCGGTCTGGCGACCCTCTGCATCGGCGGCGGCATGGGCGTCGCGACCATCTGGGAAAAGGTCTAAGCCCGATCGCTTAAAACACAATAAACAATCAGCGCTCGATCCGGAACAAACTTCGTAAAGAAGTTGCGCCAAGCGCTTCCCCCTGTTATTGACGATTATCGTCTGAAAACGGTGTAACCACTCGTTACACCGTTTTCTTTATTCTGGCATATTTTTACCGGCAGATATGAAAAACCGCAGAGGCGTCAAGTTCCCCGGCGGTTCAGCTATGTCATAATGGGAATTTGATCTGGGCCTGGCCAAATCCCTGATGCATATGGTTTATGATTTCTCTTTCCCCGGAACAGTGCCGTTATTAGAAATGTCAGATATCTATTCCGCATAAGTCGCTCCTGAGCATTTGAACTATGTCCGTTTTTCTCAAAAGTACATAAAATCCGTATTTGCACCGCAGGCACCTATGGTCTCACATCGATAGGCATATCGCTCCTCTCTTCCGGTAAGCGTCTTCTCCGGCGGAAGTAGGATTTCCTCAAAACGGGTCTCCACATACTGCCGATAGATCTCCGCAAGCAGCTCTGCGTCGGTGAGCCGCGGCTCTTTTGCAACCGATCGATACCAAGAAAACAGCTTATTCTCGCCTACATAGTTCATGACCGTCACATGCCCCCCTGTATTTGTCGGCAGCGCAGAGCCGCTGCAGAGTGATTATGCGCCAGTATCTCGACTTCTACCGCATTGATCAAAGTATAGATGCTGTGCATCAGCCGTCCGTCCACATGACACAGATATTCCGCTCCTCCGACGGCCCTGCGCAGCGCATAGTCATCGCCAAAAAACTTCTTCACATACGTCTCGCTTCCCGGCTTATGGGCAAATAAGAACCAGCCCGTCCCGCCTCTCAGGATATGCAGAAAGGTTTCCCCGAAACAGCACACGCCCATACCGCTGTATTCCAATAAGGCAAAGAGCTTCTCCGGATCACCTGTCAGTTCACGGATGATATATTCATTCATGTTCATATTGACACCATCAAAATAAGCAGCGCTCCCGAAAAGAAGGAACGCTGCTTCAAATGTGCTCTGTCGCGGCTGCCGCATGTTTCACAAACCAGCTTCGACGCTCGTCGCGTCAAAGCGTCGACTATGCCGCTGTCTCCTTCTCAAACAGAAGGCCACACCGTTTCCGGCAATGACCCCGTGCGCACGGCACAAGGCCTGCGCAGGCCGAATGCCCATGGGCGGAAACCTTTAGGACAAGGGGCACGGAAACACGATTCAGTTGTGTTGATTCACCGATCAGGCCTTTTCCAGGTATGTAATGCCAACATAGTGGTCATGGTCGGTTCGTTCGCCCTCATAGCGGACGGGCTTATAGCCTTCAAAGCTGATGTTTACGGTCCACGTCTTTTCCTTCGGCAGATCTTCAAACTCATAATCACCGGCCCAGTTTGTCTCCATGCTGTGCGTCTCGCCGGTCTCTTCGCAGGTTATGGTGACCTTCGCTCCGATGCAGACCTCCTCAAGCTCCTTGGGATAAGCGACCGTACCGGCCAGGAAGGCGCTTGGGATGTTCAGATGCACTACGTTTCCCGGCATTTCGGGCAGACCTTCGAGCGGCGTGACCTTATTGGCCGCGATAAGCTTGCTGACATTGCTGTCCGGGTCGTCCAGATCGCCGAAGACCAGTGCCTGATTTGGGCAGGCCTCCACGCAGCGTGGTTCAAAGCCGGGATAATCAGGATCGTCAAGGAGCTCTGCACAGAGCGTACACTTCTGAGGGAGATTCAGCTTTTCGTTCCAGTAAACGGCATGGATCGGGCAGGCGTCAGCTATCTGCTTCTGACCGACTGCTTTCTCTGGATCGATGATAACTATGCCGTCTGGACGTTTGTAGGCGCCGCCGTCCTTTGATGCTTTGACACATGCCGGATCCGCACAGTGGGCGCAGGGAGTTGGCACCGTTGCGGTCTTTATGCGGCGTTCGTTATCGCCGCGCTCCCACTCTACGATGTTCATCCAGTACTGACCGAGTTCCGGTTCGGCCTTGCTCAGTGCCGTATCCCAGCCGCAGTGTTCGTCTTTGCAGGCCATAAAGCATGCATAGCACGCCATGCAGCGTTTCGTGTTAATAACGATGCCGGGCCTTTTCATTTTCTTTTTCAGCATCTTATTTCGCCTCCTTCGTCTGAGCCGCAAAGAGCTCGCATACCAGCGCTTCGCGCTCACCAAAGAGCATGTCGGCGTCCGGGGAACTGCGGACCGGGCGCTCTGTCTCGAGCTGCTGTTTATCTACCTCGTCGAGGATATGCTCCCAGCCCTGTCCGAAGTTCGGATCAGCCTCAGACTTTTCTACATCGATATTGCAGCTGTAAGGCGCCATGGCGGGGACATAGTCTCCAATCAGGCGTCCCGGCGTCAGCAGGTTGATGCTGCCGCCCTTATCCCAGCTCATGCGCTCGCCGTAGCGGATGGGGTTATAAATACCGGATGATGTATAGGCGTGAATGGTTTCCGGCCACAGACGATAGGTGACGCGGGCAACGCAAAGCACGCTGCCTCGGTCGTTGAACAGGCGGACGATATCTCCGTCCTTTATACCCTTTTCATCGGCCACATGCTTGTTGATGTGGCAGACGAGATACGGGTTCCCGTTTATGAGGACGCGGTTTTTCGGGACCTCCCAAAGCCACTTTGCGTGCTGATTGTAGTGAGTGTGATAGTCAAAGCGCGGATGCGGGGAAATCAGTCCGTATGGGAACTTGTCCGCGGTCAGGCTCTTGTGGCCTTCCCATGAATCCTGATACTGCGGGATCGGACGGCGTGCTTCGTCATCCGGAGCCCAGTAGGTAAGGGACTCAGAGACAAATTCAAATTTGCCGGAGAAAGTGCCCAGCAGGTGCTCCTCCTGGAATACCTTGTGGTTCATCGTATCACAGGCACGGTTTTCCGCGAACCAGTTGAACCCGGGACGGCGATCCCAGTTCTGGAATAGTCCGGTCTTCGGGTCTTTGTCCTTTTCCTTGAAGGAGACCGGAATGATGTAGTAACCTTTCTTCTTGAAGTCTTCCCAGCTCATCTGTTTCGGAAGGTCGGAGAACTGCCAGAAACGCTTTGCCCACGCCTCTTCATCCCGTCCCTCAGTAAAGCGTTCGCCGAAGCCGAGCCTAGCTGCGACCTGTGAGAAAATCCAGAAATCGGAGCGGGAATCCCAAAGTGGTTCGATACACTTTTCCTGATAGACGATCATCTGCCAGCTGTTGCCCGATTCGGAGTGCGAGCAGTAACCGCCGAGTCCGGACGATCCGACTTCGCCGATGTCCGTACGCTCCAGATTGGTGCAGGCCGGAAGAATCACGTCCGCATGGCGGGTCTCCGGCGTGAAGTAGATGTCCTGATTGATGACAAACTCAAGCTCCGGGCTCTTGTATATAGCCGCCCACTTGTTAGTGTCGAGCATGGTCCCGAAGAATGATCCGCCGTAGCGCCAGAAGCAGTGGACCTTGTTATATCCCGGCGCGGGATACACGTGACGTGTAAATTCGAAATCTATGCCGCCGCCGCAGAAGCCTTCTCCGTACCACTCATAATGGCCGTTCAGAATAGCGTCGGGCAGATTGGGACGATACAGCACCTGCTCCACGCAGTTCATCGGGACATCATCCGCAATAGGAGCCTTCGCAATCGATGCCAGGGGATCGGAGTATCCTCCGAACCAGAAATTATAGTTCATAGGCGCGCCGCAGCCGGGGCCCCAAAACGCGCGTCCGGGCTTGCCCATACCCTGCATGGCGGAAAGCAGAACAAGAAGGCGGGCATATTCCGTACCGTTTGAATGACGGCATGCGCCGCCGAAACCGCCGCGCATACCGGAGCCGACCGTCGTCGGAGTCTGAGCCCAGCGGCGCGCGATGGCCTTGATATCCATTGCCGGCACTTTGGAGAGTTCCTCAGCCCACTTCGGAGTCTTCGGCGTACCGTCCGAGCCGCGTCCGAGAATGTGATCGGCAAACTCCTGGAAACGGTGCGCGTGCTGCTTTACGTATTCTTTATCGTATGTTCCTTCGGTGATCCAGACGTAGGCAATGGCCTCGAGAATGGCAGAATCTGTTCCCATACGGGGACCGATCCATTTGCTGGCGTGCTTTACGGAGGTGTAGTTGTTGAAGGGGTCAACATAGATGAATTCGATGCCCATCTCCTTCATCCACCAGCGCCACAGCGCGCTTTCCTGCGCGGAGTATCCGCCGCGGCTGGTGTCCGGATCGGATGACCAGCAGATAATAGTTTCTGAGTTCTGCATGGCCATCTCCAACATATCATAGGGTTCCGGTCCGCCGAGACGCCAGTAGTATCCAAAGGTGTGCGGCGTTCCCCAGTGGAAGCCCTCCCAGGAGTCCGGGTTGTCCGCGATGCGGGTATATCCCATCATCGAGAAGAAGCGGTTGAACAGAGAGATCTTATAGCCGACGAGACCCCAGCTGTGATGAGACGAAGTGCAGGCAGTGATCGTCTCCTTGCCGTAGGTCTTCTGAAGACGCTTGATTTCGCGAGCGACAAGGCTCAGAGCCTCATCCCAGCTCGCACGGCGGTAACCTGATTTGCCGCGGTTCTCCGTGTTGCGGTTCTTGCCGTCCGGCGTCTCTACGAAGTCTTCGCGGATCATAGGGTATTTCAGGCGGTCATAGGCGTAGGTCCTGTCCTTCTCGCAGTAACCCAGCAGACTCATGGTAAATTTTCTCTGCGGTGTATATTCCTTGCCCCTGGCTTTTATGACCCAGCCGGGCGTATCATCGTCCGTCAGGACTATAGGCCGTACGCGCCGGATCACTCCGTCCACTGTATGGACGGTCATAGGCCCGGCAACGCATACGCCGTGCGCGATTTTCTCCTTGGGATGCGCGGCGGTCGAGGGCGTGATTCTTTCTGCCATTATCGTTCCTCCTACTTCACTTCTACCATCTGGCTGGCATATTCCCCGTAAGGATCTATTTCAACCATGGTACCAACATACTTGCCATCCTTGCGCTCAAACCCGCGCATATTGAAATCCTCCATCACGGGGAGCCAGTAAACCTTACCGTCCGGCCCCTGATAGTGCTTGCCGAGATGGAAGCGGTGCTGCAGCATGAAGTTGCCTTTGTCGTCATGCTTTGCAGACTCTTCATAATGCAGGTTAAAGAAACTTGGGTCGATTACGCCGTACTTTTCCCAGCGCATCGGGCCGATTTCTTTCCAGTCCTCCGGCATGGCGCGGAAAGTCTCCACTATCACGTCGTAGACGTCTGTGCCCGGCATTCCGCATCCTTCAAAGCCTTCATACCATACGCGGTATGCATTCATAAATTCGCTGGGATGATCTTTCAGGATCGCTTTGACCCGGTCGACAAGCTGCGCCTTCGTCAGCGACAGGTTTTCTTCGGGAAGCCGAAGAAGGTATTTCTTTTCCAGATCCATTTCATTCTCCTCATTTCGTACACGACGCAAGGAGGGCCTCGCGGTCCTCTTCCGTCCCGCTGCTTCGATCGTCACCGTAGCCGTAGCTCCAGTCGACCGGCATATCTATAACCTGTGCAAGGCGCACGCTTCCGAGTAGGAAGCCCGTGCCGGCATACTGCTGTCTGAGCTTTCCCTCCGCAAGAGCTTTTGCTTCCGTTTCAGTCTCAGCGCAGACCGTTACCTGCGCAGGTGCACAGAACACGTACTTGGGTTCAGTAGGTTTCTCCCACTGCGTCTTATCAGTCTCAAAGATGTATTTCTTCATATGTTACCTCCGTTCAAGGCATCCGCACATTGGGGATGGGACGTCCGTTTATCCACGGGTCGTACTTCGCCATAAAGGCAGCATCGTCACCCTCGTACTTCAGCTGACCGAGCTCAGAGGGGTGAACCCAGCGGAATTCTTTATATACGCCCGGTTTCGGCTCGGTCTGCCATACGTTTACGGCCTCATAGTAATTATGCCAGTCGCATTTTGTGTGGGTATTATGCGTTATGTTGCCGCAAGCTATATGCTCAACACGTCCATCCTTCGGGGTTTTGTTTGCCGTGAGAGTGAGCTTGCCTACTCGGATCTTCATGCCCAGATCCTCCCAGGCGATCCTCTCGGCAGCCTCCTCATCAGTTTCGTTTACGCGCGCCATGCCGCCGGGGAAACGCCATACGCCGTCCTCGCCGAAGCACAGAAGCACATCGCCGGTCGGGCCGGCGTGATGCTGGATCAATACAGAGACGTTAATCACGCGGTTCTTCCTCCTCTTCTCTTAAAGGCAATACTGGTTTTCATCGGGAACACAGCCCTCGGCTTCAAGCATCTTGCCAACACGGACCCGGAACTGCGTCACCGTTTCCTGCTGCACGTCGCGGTCGATCCTTCGGATCTCAGTCCCGTTTTCGTCATACACGCAGGCCCACTGTGTAAAGCCGTCCGGCGTGCTGCGGCAGTCAAAACGATAGGTATTCATATTTCACTCCTCCTGTTTGTTGTTCTCATGTTCAAGCCAGTCCATAAAGTCATAATCACGGGCGGGCAGGTTGCCGGTCATGTTGAGATAACCGACTATGCCGCGCTCCGCAGTCACCATTACGCCCATCAGATCCAGTTCCGAAGGGAACCGTATCTCAAAAAGCGCGTCAGCGGCAG
Organism: Oscillospiraceae bacterium; assembly: GCA_017619535.1. Taxonomy (GTDB): domain Bacteria; phylum Bacillota; class Clostridia; order Oscillospirales; family Oscillospiraceae; genus RGIG8048. The sequence continues at coordinate 15,209 of JAFZSD010000029.1, forward strand.
AGTAAAGGTTGTCGAGCATCGCTGTGTTCCGCTCGTTGTCATCCCAGGCTTTTCTGCGCCCTTCTTCGGAATCCAGAGGATGAATGAAACAATGGAACTGCCCGCGAAACAGCAGCACATACATGATCTCCATACCGGCGAGCACGGCTACCATATTGCCATCGCGCAACGATTTGGAGATCTTCCCCTTATCCTTTCCCAGAGGTCCAAGTTCGATCTGAGGCTCGTCCTGTTGCTTTTGCTTGTTTATATTCTCAGTCATATCTACATCCCCAGATAAAACGTGCCTAGAACCGGCGGCACGTGGATACGCACACAAAACAGCTCCGGGCAGAAATCCGGCACAACGTCATACTGCGTCTTTCGCCGCAGGAAGTGCCTATGATGTTATGGAAACGGTATGCACATTAATACCCATATCATTAAGATTTTACATGGTTTTCCGCCTCGCGGACAGATTTGCATTCTGTATAAACGAACGCAGGTTCGGTATATGGGAATTACCGAACCTGCTTGACGATTATTTCAAATGCGGAGAATACAAATGAAATCTCGGCAAAATACGCAACTTTGCCGAGACGGAGTTCACATTATGAGAAGGTCAAACCAGCGGAACTGCAATGCTGTTCTGACCTTTGAAAAAGACATTATTATGCGCGCGGATACTAGCGCTGTCTGGAAACGGCGCCTCCCTGAAGAGCGCGTGACATGGCGTCTGCTGTAGACAGTACGGAACCGACTGCACGTCTGACCTTGGGTGAACGTGAGTCTCTGAACAATCCGACTATGCCTACTGCGTAGCGAACGACGCCGTTGACGTCAAAAACAGGCGCTGAAACGGACAATAGGCCCATGCGGTATTCTCCGTCTTCAACACAGTATCCCCGATTCCGAATCTCCTGACAGTCTGAACGCAGACGCTCTGCACTGTCGATAGTGTTGGGGGTGTATTTTGTGAATTCCAGACGCCGGATGATGCTTTCCCTTTCTCTGTCCTGCTGGAAGGCAAGAAGGACTTTGCCGTGTGAACTGCAATAGATCGGTGTGCGGGTACCTGCAGGGGAGATGATCTGATAATTCCCGGTAACCATCGCGGAGTCCAGCAGAATTGTATCAAGCCCGTCTACGGTCGCAAGAAATGCACTTTCCTCTGTTTCAACAGCCAGGTGTTGCAAATGCTTCTGAGAGTTCAGCAGCGCGCTCCAGGAATCGCTTGCTGCGCAACCCAGCTCAAACATATGGACCCCCAGCCCATAACGTCCGTCAGACTGACGCTGCATGACGAGAGATGCAGCGACGAGGGTGGAAACAATTCCATGCGTTGTGCTCTTTGCCCACCCGAGGCGTTCAGATATCTCTCCGAGTGAGAGCGGGCCTCCGCTACGGGCAAGAACATCCAGTACGTCAGCGGCCCGAAGAATCGATTTTACGTAACTGGTATCCCCGGCAACGCCCATTTTCGACGCCTCCTATGATGATAGTGTCCATTGGCAAAACGGGAAGACAAAGCGGCATAAAAGCAAAACTGAACGCCTAGCGGGAGGACGTAAATAAGCCCGTCCTGATTCTTTGAGAATCAAAACGGGCGAAATCACTATGCTGAACAAAGTGCGGCCAAGCCGCACTGCATTCTTCGCTATTCAGCCGGTTTCCTTCTCAAACACGGAAAGCCGCGCCGTTTCCGGCATCGACTTCGGGCGCGCGGTTTGCTGTCAAATGCGCTCCGGCCAAAAACCCATAGGCGACAAACGCCCTTAGGGCCAAAGGCTTGGAAAACTCTGGACGGATAAATCATAGCCGATATCCGCTTATGTGTCAATACTGGAAATCCACCCGCAGAATCCGCACAGGATGGCGGCCGGGCTCAACCCTGCCGCCACCGATACTATGAGAAAACAGATTGAAACATCATGATTTCGACAGGTTTTCCAAACATAGTTACACAATTATTCCGTCGGAATAGTATATAACAGCATATGACCCCTCTTCATAGTAATATATCCCATGCTCATATAATAATGGATGCTCCGTATGAATCGATTCGCCCACGATTCGATCACACTGCCAAATTGTTAAGACAAATGGAGGGGCTTCCCAAGAAGTCCCCTCCCATTTCTCATCGGTGTCGTACTCTTTATGCATCGGCGCCGCCGCAGACCTTCCTCCGTTTCATGCTATCTTCCAATGCACGGTAAGGCTGTTCTGCCGTTCTTTCTTTATAAATCCCATTCCCTCGTACAGCCTTATTGCCGGTTCGTTGTCGATTTCGACAAGGAGCATCATGTCCTTCGGCTCGTTCATTGCAAGGGCCCTGGCAAGGAGCTTTCTCCCCCAACCTTTCCGGCGGTATTCCGGCCTCACAAAAAGGTCATAGGGCTCGTTTTCTTTGTAACAGTGCGTCACGTCCATGTACCCTACGACGTTTCCGTCATCGACGGCAAGCAGCGTCCTGAATCGTTCAGTCGCCTCTGCGACCTTCTCGCCCGTCCAGTACATGTCCGTTCCGTGTATGGTGAGATACTGATCCATATACCGCGGCGACAGAAGCTCGACGCCGCGTGTGTCTGCCTGCGGAAGCCTATGCGTGAACACCATCCTCTGCTGTTCTGTCTCGAAGAGCGCGCCGCGGACATCAAGCTTGTCTTTCAGCAGATCGTTTTTCGGATTGAAGACGAAATCCGCATTGTAGTCCGGGTAATTCTCCTCCAGATACCGCAGCAGTTCATCATACGCAGAACTCACCCGCGAGAGCCCCGTGAGCATCTCCATATACTTTTCCTCGGGTATGACAAGAAGAGTAAAAAGTCCCGTGATCTCGCCGCCGTCGAAGACGCCGAGCACGAGCCTGCCCGGCCTTGTTACTGCCGCGAACAGGTTGCATTCCATCTCCTCCTCCGTCGCGAGCATTGGGTCGGAGTACATATCGTCATTCTTAAAACTGTCAATATAGCTTTTGTACGGAGCAAGTTCCGTTATGCGTTCTATCATCGTCTGTCTCCTGAAGATGTGCGGATTTCATGCAGATTATAACGTCCTTCCCAGGTGCGGTCAACATTCAGTCGAAATACGGATATGTTCCAGATAAAAGGAAAGCTCCGGCGGACGCCGGAGCTTTCCTTTTCCCTTTATTTAAATGCCTCTGCGGTAATGACCGCTCGGCAGGCATCACCCGCGTCAGTTGCCGGGGACCGGTGACGTCTGGGACGGTGCCGTCGGCGCCGTTGAAGAGGTATCATTGTGAGGCTGTTCCTGGAAAGTGATGGTCAGATCTTCATACTGCCCGCTCCTGTATACTGTGATCACCGCAGTGTCTCCGACCGAGTAGTTGCGGAGAGCAGCCTTCACGGCATCTCTGCTCGTTACGGTCTCACCGTCTATGCCGGTGATTATATCGCCGACCTTTAATCCAGCTCTTTCAGCTGCGGTGCCTTCTTCGACCGTCATGACATACGCGCCTTCGGGAAGGCTGTAGTATCTTATGTATGTGCCGGACAGTGTTTCGAGCGTTACGCCCATGTACGCCTTTCCGAGCACATAGCCGTGTTCGATGAGATCCGAGAAGATCTTCACCGCGTCGTCGATGGGGATCGCGAATCCGATACCGTCAACTCCGGAATCGTTGGCTTTTGCCGTGACGATGCCGATGACCTCGCCGTTCGCGTTATAGACCGGGCCGCCGGAGTTGCCGGGGTTGACCGCCGCGTCGATCTGGAACATATTGACCGCTATGGATTCCTCCGTGCTGATCTCACGGTCGAGTGCGGAAACTATACCGCTGGTCATCGTATACTCGAGTTCGCCGAGAGGATTGCCTACGGTGTAGACCCTGTCGCCGACCAGCACGCTCTCGGAGCTTCCGAAGGCGACCGCATTGAGGTCGTCAGCCTCGATCTTGAGAACGGCGATATCGTTGTCCTTGTCATAGCCTACGATCTCGGCTGGGTACGATGAACCGTCCTCCATGATCACTGTGACCTGGTAGCCGTACTGTTCTCCGTAAAGCACCGCGTACTCGATGACGTGGCAGTTCGTCGCGATATAACCGTCGGAAGAGATCACGAAACCGGAACCGGATACCGCAGGGGTCGTCGTCCTCTGTCCGAATATATTGACTGTAGAGCCCGTTCCGGCGACCTGGATGCCGACCACCTGGCTGCACGCAAGGTCGTAGATCTCGCTTCCGCTCATCTCGCTGCCGGTCACGGTCACGGTCCTGGTCTCATTCTTTTCCGCCGTCTTGCCGGCGGCCGCCGTGCTGGCTCCGATCACGACTCTGTTCTCCGTCGTGTTCACTGGGGCGTTCTTCATGCGGTAATCGGCCACGCCGTAGCCGACGGTCGCGCTGACGAGTGCGCATACCAGAACGAGGCACAGGGCGCGCAGGAAGCGTTTCGCGCCTTCATGTGATTTCTTCTTCGTCTCCGCCGGCTCGCTCCAGTTCCTGCTCTGGTAACGGCTGTTATAGCCGGTGCCGCTGTTGTTGTAGCCGGGCGAATACGTCGGCTGCTGCTCGTCTGCCGAACGGAATGTCGGTACGCTCCAGTCTCTTCCGTACGCGCTGTACGGATCGGCGTCTGAACGCTCATTCAGCGGAGCCGCGTCCGTCTCGGGCGGTTCGCCCTCGTGATATCTCTTATCCTCATAGTCGTAATACATATATATCTCTCCTCAGTGCCGGAGGGCACATTATTTACTGTGTCGCGGAAGGGTCTATCCTTCCGTTCTTCGAGTATAATACTAGCCTCTGTTTGTGACTAATTCATGAATAGGATATAAACAATTTTTGCCGAAATCAAAACAGTCTGTGAACGGACGCGCGTATACATACAGCACTTGACAGCACGGGATAATGGTGCTAATATGACCGCATAATATCCACAGGCAAAGACGGAGACTTCCGGCAGAACGCGCAGCGACAGAGACGGCGGGCAGAGGCTGAGACCCGCTGCGGGACGCGCTGACGGAGGACCGCTCCCGAGCCGGAGCGCGAGGGCTGCTTTTCAGCGTGCCGTAAACGTTCCCGTCCTGCGCACGTTACAGCGCTTTTCGAGTTAAACCTTAGGGTGGAACCGTGTGAGAATATCGCACCCCTATGCCGCGTCGCGGCATAGGGGTCTTTTATTTGACAGGAGGAATCAGTATGGATAATGAATACTCTTTTGAAAACGAGGAATACAGGCGTAGATACCGCCACACCACCTCCCACATCATGGCGCAGGCGATAAAGCGCCTCTATCCCAACACAAAATTCGCGATCGGCCCGGCCATAGACGACGGGTTCTATTATGACCTCGACTCCGATGTGACATTCACCCCTGAGCACCTCGAGACCATCGAGTCCGAGATGAGGAAAATATGCAAGGAAAAGCTCAAGCTCGAACGCTTCGAGCTTCCGAAGGATCAGGCGCTGGAACTCATGAAGGACGAGCCCTACAAGATAGAGCTCATCGAGAACCTGCCTCCTGACGCCGTCATCAGTTTCTACCGCCAGGGCGAATTCACCGACCTCTGCGCCGGCCCGCACCTCGACTCCACCGGCCGCGTAAAGGGCAACGGCATCAAGCTGACCAGCTGCACCGGAGCGTACTGGCGCGGCGACAGCAAGAACAAGATGCTCCAGCGCATCTACGGCACCTGCTTCCCCAGCAAGCAGGAACTGGACGACTACCTTGCCAGGATCGAGGAGGCAAAGCGCCGCGACCACCGCAAGCTCGGCCGTGAGCTCGGCCTGTTCGCTTTCCGCGACGAGGCTCCCGGATTCCCGTTCTATCTGCCGAAAGGCATGATACTCCGCAACACTCTCATCGACTACTGGCGCAGCGTGCACAAGAAGTGGGACTACGTTGAGATCTCCACTCCCCAGATCATGAAGCGCACTCTCTGGGAGACTTCCGGTCACTGGGATCACTATAAGGAAAACATGTACACGACCGTCATCGACGAAGAGGACTTCGCCATCAAGCCGATGAACTGCCCGGGAAGCATCCTCGTGTACGATCTCAAGCCCCACTCCTACCGCGATCTGCCCCTCCGCTACGGCGAGCTGGGCGTCGTGCACCGCCACGAGCTCTCCGGCGCGCTCCACGGCATGTTCCGCGTCCGCTGCTTCACCCAGGACGACGCGCACATACTCCTGGCGCCCGAACAGATCACGGACGAAGTCATCCGTATCGCAAAGCTCTTCGACGAGGTCTACTCCCTCTTCGGTCTGCCGTATACGATAGAACTCAGCACCATGCCGGAAGACCATATCGGCACGGAAGCCGACTGGGAGATCGCGACGAACGCCCTTGCGGACGCCATCACCTCCATCGGCAAGAAGTATGAGGTCAACCCGGGCGACGGCGCGTTCTACGGACCCAAGCTCGACTTCCACATCCAGGACTCTCTCGGACGCACCTGGCAGTGCGGCACGATCCAGCTCGACTACCAGCTCCCGGGCCGCTTCGACCTCGAGTATGTGGGTGCCGACGGCGAAAAGCACTGCCCCGTCATGATCCACCGGGTCGTATACGGATCGATCGAGCGTTTCATGGGCATCCTGACCGAACACTTCGCCGGAGCGTTCCCCTTCTGGCTCGCCCCGTCGCAGGTTAAGGTCCTGACGATAACCGACCGTGTCAACGACTACGCGGCGAAACTCGTGGACAGGCTGAACGACGAAGGTTTCCGCGCGGAGCTCGACGCCCGCAACGAAAAGATCGGCTACAAGATCCGCGAAGCCCAGCGTGTCAAGACTCCCTTCATGCTGGTCATCGGCGACAAGGAGGCCGAAGCCGGACTCGTAGCCGTACGTTCCCGTTCCGAAGGCGACCAGGGCGCCGTTCCTTTCGAGGAGTTCCTGGAAAAGATCAGGGTCCTGCGCGACACCAAGGCCCTCGACTGATGGCCGCCGCAACGCAGAAAACCCCCGAATAACGAACACGCTTCCAGGCAGGATCTGCCTGGAAGCGTTCTTTTTGTATGGAAAGACCGGCTGCGCCGTCCCGGGCAGCCGGTCAGTCTTCTTTTCAGTTGATGTTCAATACGGGAGCTCTTCCAGCGGGTCTATCGGGGTGTCGTCGCGACGGATCTCGAAATGGACATGATCTCCGGATGCTATGCCGGTGCATCCCATATAGGCTATGAGCTGCCCCTGACCGACCTTTTCACCTTCATAAACCAGAAGCTCGCTGCAGTGCCCGTAATATGTCACGTCGCCGTTGTCATGGAGGATCTTTACGAGGTATCCGTAACCCTCGAGCCAGTCGGAATAAATGACCTCGCCTCCGTCGGCGGCATAGATATCCTGTCCGCTGTCTCCTGCGATATCTATTCCCTTGTGGTCGCTGGAACCCACGTCGGTGCTCCTGTAGCCGAAATATGAAGTCAAAATGCCGTCTGTCGGCCAGATATACTCGCCGTAGGACATCCAGTACGGACGCACTTTGGTGCCGACCGATTTGACCTCGTTCATCGGCTTTATAACGAGCTCGTCCTCAAGGAGGAGCCTGTCCTGTTCTACGCCGTTCAGATAATGTACCTGCTCTGTTTTGCGGTTCAGTCCCTTGATGCCGGCAACGAGGATCGTATCGTCGCCCTCGAACGCAGTATCGTCATATTCGACTATACGCTCGAAATCCGTTTCGTACGAGGTGACGACCCTGTCTGTCCTCTCAACGGAAAGAAGAGGTTCCCCGCCGTCTTCAGGCACCAGCATCTCAAGGAGCTGGGCCTCGTTGCAGAGGAGATCCTCATTGACGTATTCCAGCGAGATCGAGACCTTCTGTATGAAAGAAGCGCTGACCGTATCCTTGCTCGTGAATCTGTCAAGCACCGCATTGACCACGGAGTCGATAGTCCCGGCATCCTCGCATGCGGCGACCGTCTCGCCGTCGAGCTTGAGGGCATATAGTTTCGCTATCCCCTCGATGTTCTCAAGGATGGCGTTTTCGATATCAGTTCCCGTGCTTTCGTCTGTTGCGGCCGTCCTGCCCGGTTCGAGAGCTATGTTTTCCCGGACAGAGTATTCATACCCGAGTATCCGGGAGGCATGATCTTCCGCGCTCTGCACGGCTTCTTCGACCATGTCGATGTCCTTGGCGGACCCGAGCTCTTCGCCGTTCATATAGATAGCGTAACCGCTCTGTGTGGTCATGATCACCGTGAACAGAGCCAGCACGGCGAAGACGGCAACCAGCGCAACCGCCTTGACCTTATGCCTTGCGGATACCACGGGGGCGGACGCAGGCGAACGTTTGTTGAATCTTTCGGACCAGGCGTTTTCCGTATATTCAGTTGTTCCGATGTCCCGGCGATCCTCTCGCATAAACACGAAACTCCCTGTTTTATAGTTTACATAATAGTTACAATGGTAACAACTATTTACAGATAATAGCAGTAAAAAACCGGTTTGTCAACTTTTTGGGGCTGAAGACCATTTGCGGGACCGTGAAAAAACGGATAAAAACAGGGGTTTTTATGAAAAATCCGATTGAAACCGCGAAAAAACAGTATATAATTATTTGGAAAGGCATGTAATCAGTCATACCGGCATCATGCTTGTGCCGCCGTTTTTTGGAGGGCTCCGGATATGAAAGCCAAAAAGGCAGGCGTAATAACGCAGATCGTCATCCTTATCCTTATAATCTACGCCGCGGTCACACTGGTGACGCTGCGCCGTCAGGTATCTGAAGCGGCGGCATATCAGGCTGAGCTTCAGCAGACAATTACGGATCTTGAAGTCAAGAACTCGCAGCTCGAATACTCCCTTAAGCACAGCGGCGACAGCGACGTCCTTGAAGAGATCGCCCGCGACGAACTCGGTCTTGTCGGCCCCAACGACAAGGTGTTCTACGACAGCGGAAAATAAAACGCGTAAGTTCCAGTACACACATTCTGACTAACGAGAGGAAATATCTTTATAAATGGATCTGGCTGTTGGCAACGTCCTCACCGGCAAAGTAACCGGGATCACCAAATTCGGGGCATTCGTATCGCTTGCTCCCGGAAAGTCCGGACTCGTTCATATCTCCGAGATCGCAAATACCTACGTGAATGACGTAAGCGAGTTCCTGTCCGTCGGACAGGATGTGACCGTCAAGATAATAGGCATCGATCAGAACGGCCGTATCAACCTGTCTATAAAGGCGGCCGTCCCCTCTCAGGAGCGGCCGGCGGCCCAGCGTTCCGCGAACACCCGCGAACGCACCTCACAGCAGGCCCCAAAGAAATCTGCCGTGACTGCACAGCCGGGAACGGATCTCTTCAGCGAGCCCGTCCAGACTTCCAACGATCCCGCCTTTGAGGACAAGCTCAAGAAATTCATGCAGCTGTCAGACAGCAAGATAGCCGACGCACGCCAGTATTCCGAACGCGGAGGCGGACGCCGCCGCCGCGGCAAATGATCCGCATATAAGACCAGACTGAAAGACACAGCGCCCGCAGCAGCGGGCGCTGTTTTTTCCGTGTTTTTCCTCTTTACAAATATGGACATATGTAGTATACTGAACTCAGATAATAATAATCATTCTTATTTTGGAGCCATCAATGTCTGACATAAAGAGGAAACACAGCCGAAAGCGCGATGCGATCCTGCGAGTCATCCGGTCGACCGACCGTCATCCGTCCGCCGACTGGGTATTCGACGAGGTTCGGCGCGAGTTCCCTGACATCAGCCTTGCTACTGTCTACCGGAACATCGCAGAGTTCAAGCGCGACGGTCTTGTGCGAACCGTCGGCCACGTCTGCGGCCAGGAGCGTATCGACGGGGATCTGTCGGAACACAGTCACTTCATCTGCACCGAATGCGGTGCTGTCATCGACGTGTTCGACAACGTCCCCCTCCCTCTCGGAGAGCTTTCAGAAAGCACAGGCCTCGACATCCGACGCGGCGAAGCATCTTTTTACGGCGTTTGTCCTGATTGCAAACAATGCGGAACGATCGCTTCCGCTCAATAAAAAATAACGACTACAGGAGGACTAGACAATGAAGAAATGGGTATGTTCAGTTTGCGGTTACGTTCACGAAGGCGACACTCCCCCGGAGAGATGCCCCGTATGCAAGCAGCCTGCCGAGAAGTTCATCGAGCAGAAGGGCGAGATGGAATGGGCGGCCGAGCATGTGCTCGGAGTCGCAAACGGCGCTCCTGAGGATATAATCAAGGATCTCCGCGCCAACTTCGAGGGCGAGTGCTCCGAAGTCGGCATGTATCTCGCCATGGCCCGCGTTGCCCACCGCGAGGGTTATCCGGAGATCGGCCTTTACTGGGAAAAAGCGGCTTATGAGGAAGCCGAGCACGCCGCTAAGTTCGCTGAGCTCCTCGGTGAAGTGCTCTCCGACAGCACGAAGAAGAATCTTGAGATGCGCGTTGAGGCCGAGTGCGGCGCAACAGCCGGCAAGTTCGATCTTGCAAAGCGCGCGAAGGCTCTCAATCTTGACGCTATCCACGATACCGTTCATGAGATGGCCCGCGACGAGGCCCGTCACGGAAAGGCTTTCGCCGGCCTGCTGGAACGTTATTTCGGCAAATAAGGAGTATAAAAAATGCTTATCAAACTGATTATTGAACTGGTCATCGGCGGTCTCTGCGGACTGGTCGCCAACAAGATAATGAACGGCAAGTCGAAGGGCATCCTTCGCAACGTGCTCCTCGGTCTCGTCGGCGGTGTAGTCGGCGGCTATATAGGAAATATTCTCGGCGTAGGCGGCGGCTGGGTCACCGGCATCATCCTTTCGATCGCAGGCTCCTGCCTGGTCGTCTGGATCGTCAAGAAGCTCTTTGCCTGACCGGAATCGCGGCTGAGCGGAAAGGGATGATCACTATTTCTTCGTGGTTCAAAAAGCTGTTCGGCAAAAAGGCGGAGAAGACCCGCCTGAAAAGCGAGGAAGAGTTCAAGCGGGACTTCAAAGAAACATACGGAAATAAAGACGTGAAAGATGTCGTCTGGAACGGTCCCCCGAGGGACATACGGTCCGGCGGAGGGCATCCCGGCAGCAATCGTTTTTGATTTAAAGCCGTAAGCACGGCCAATATCATTTGAAAACCCCCGTATTCTTACGGTGAGTTTAAAGGTTTAGAGGAGTTTTGGGGAGCGGAGAAATCTTCGCTCCCCAAAACACATCCGATCGCATATGCATCTGCAGCGGTTCTTTCTCAAACAGGGACCGAAGAAGAAACTTTTTTCTATCCGTTACGTCATAATAGCAGAGGTGATGACATGAAGAAACTGCTTACCGTCCTGTTCGCCGCGGTACTGGTTTTTTCGCTCTGTTCCTGCGGCGCGTCTGCTCCGAAAACCGATAGTGTGTCGAGCATCATCCCCAATATGCTGGAGAACTCTTCGCTGACGACCGTCGACGGCACGCTCACAAAAGCATACGCATCCGCTGTCGTAAATAACGGCTCGACGCTCGAACTGTACAGCGGTAACGAAAACGACTTTTTCATCGAGGTTCAGCAAAACGGCGTATGGTATTCGCTGAAAGAGCCGGAAGATCTGGCAAACACCGCGGAGGCGCTCATTTTCGACCCGGCAGCGAACGCAGCCTCGATTTCATCTGGCAGTCACGCTACGGCGCGCTTACCGCCGGACATTACAGGCTCGTCAAGGCGTTTTTCACAGACACCTCGAACATGATCATCTATCTGGCGGATGAATTTGACATCTCCTGACACTTAAACCGTACAGCAATACATGAAAGGAGCGGAAAACAGCCGTTTTCCGCTCCTTTATATTTTGTTGTTCTGCCTGATCAGAGTACATCGTCCGGGATCGGCAAGCGGCTTATATCTGCAGCCTCTTCAGTGTACACGCCGTATCCCTTGATATTCCTGTCGCTCAGAAGACGGCTCAGGCACTTCACACAGTTCGTGTCCCTGCCTTTCAGATCAGGTCCGTTGCCGTTTATGTAGTACATCTCTTTATCCGTCACACGGTAAACTATCCCGACGTGGTCTCCGTATTCAGCCTCCGGCTCTTTATCGTTTAGCCCGTTCCTGAGCCAGTCGAAGATCACGATATCCCCGGGCTTCGGAACATATTCCCCTCTCCTGTGATACTCGACTCCGAAACTATCCGCACAGGCTGTGATGCTCGGCGTTATCACGTCTTCAGGAATGCCGGCTCTTTCCGCGCACCAGCTTATGAAGCTCGCGCACCAGGGCTGGCCGTTCGCACCCATTACCCTGCCGTACTCCGAATAATTGCCGCTTCCTTTTGCGCACCCGTGCATCTCCCCGTAACTGTTTCCCTCATGGTACCCCAGCTGAGAAAAAGCAACGATGAGAAGATCCGTTGCGTATTCGCCGGTCAGTTCCGTATCCATGAGCCTGTCGTAGTATACGCTGACTTCGTAAGGAGTCGAGAATTCCCGGAGCTCGTCCTCCTTCTGATCGAACTCCGGTACCGCCGGTATCGGGTCCGGCATGTTGTCGGCGTATACGCCGTAGCCTTTTATGTTCTCGTCGTCCAGCGGTCTGCTGTGACGCGCCACACAGTTTAAGTCTTCGTCGTTTTCGTCAGAGCCGTTGCCGTCGATGTAATACAGGGTCGTATCGGTTACATCGAATACTATCCCGATGTGATCTCCGTATTCTGACTCCGGCTTTTTCCTGTTCAGTCCGTCCTTCAGCCAATCGAAGATAACCAGATCGCCGGCTTTCGGAACGTAGTTCTCTCTGCTGCGGAATTCCACGCCGAGGCTGTCCGCGCAGGCGTTTATTCCCGGATGTATGACATCTTCCGGGATCTCCGCCCTCCATGCGCACCAGCTTATGAAACTCGCGCACCACGGTTGGTTGTTCGTCCCCGTGAAACGCCCATACTCCGTGCGGTTGCCGCTTCCGTCTGAACCGCCGTGCATCTCATCATAACTGTCTCCCTCGTGGTAGCCTTCCTGTGAGAATGCCACGTTCAGAAGATCAACGGAGTATATGCCGGTCAGCTCTACATCCATCAGCCGGTCATAGTAAACTCCCGATTCGTAAGGGGTCGAGAATTCCCG